>JBKJOC010000435.1:0-2582 GCA_046595725.1 Candidatus Eiseniibacteriota bacterium | reverse complement strand
AGCGCTGATGCCCGTCGTCGACGCCCTCTCCGTCGTCGACCCGCGGGCGCGCATCGCCGACGACGTGACGATCGGACCGTTCTGCTGGATCGGACCGGACGTGACCCTCGAGGGCGGTGTCGTTCTTGACTCCCATGTACGCATCGATGGTCACACCACGCTCGGCCGCGCAGTCAGGGTGCACGCCGGGGCCGTGCTCGGCGGCCCTCCCCAGGACCTCAAATTCAAGGGCGTCAAGAGTCACCTCGGCATCGGCGAGCACACCGTGATCCGCGAGTGCGTGACCGCGAACGTGGCCACCGACGAGGGCGAGTGGACCCGGATCGGTGCCCATTGCCTGGTCATGGCCTACGCACATGTCGCGCACAACACCATGGTGGGGGACAGCGTCATTCTCGCCAACGGGGTCCAGCTCGCGGGCTACGTCACGATCGAGGAGCACGCGATCGTCGGTGGCCTCGTCCCGGTCCATCAGTTCGTGCGGATCGGGGCACACTCGATGATCGGCGGCGGCTGCCGCGTCCCGCAGGACGTGCTGCCCTACACGCGGGCCGCCGGCCAGCCCCTGAAGCCGCTCGGGCTCAACCTGGTCGGGCTCCAGAGGAGGGGCTTCCCGGAGGCGACGATCGCCTCGCTCAAGCAGGCCTACCGAATCCTCTTGCGCTCGGGCCTGCGGCTCGAGGACGCCTGTGCCCGGATCGGCGAGGCGGTCGCGCCCTCGCCCGAGGTCGAACACTTCGTGCGCTTCGCGCTCTCGAGCCAGCGCGGGTTGACCCGCTAGTGGCTGCGCCGCCGCGCATCGGCCTCGTCGGCGTCGGCACGCTCGGCGGCCGCCATGCCCAGGCGCTCGCCGGCCTTGCCGAGGGCGCCTCGGCGCCGCTGCGATTCGCCGGCGTCCATGACCTGAGGCCCGAGCGCGCGGCGGCCGCCGCCGAAGCGCACGGGGTCCGCGCGTTTCCCTCGCTCGAAGGGCTGCTCGAGGAAGTCGACGGCATCGTGATCGCGACCCCGACGGTCGGGCACCGCGCCGTCGCGCTCGCCGCGTTCGCCCGGGGCCGCGCGGTCCTGGTCGAGAAGCCGATTGCCGAGAGCGTCTTGGCCGCGCGCACGATGATCGAGGCCGCACGCGGATTGCCGCTCTTCGTCGGCCACTCCGAGCGCTTCAATCCCGCGGTGCGCGCCGCCGCGAACTCTGCCGGGCGCCCGCGCTACATCGAGTCCCGGCGGCTGGCTGGGTTCAGCCCGCGCGCCACCGACGTCGACGTCGTGCTCGACCTCATGATCCATGACATCGACCTCGTGCTCGCGCTCACCGGCGAACGGCCCGTGGGCGTGCGCGCGATCGGCGTCGCCGTGCTTACCGAATCCGAGGACCTGGCGAATGCATGGCTCGAATTTCCCTCCGGCACCGTCGCCGCGCTGACGGCCAGCCGCGTCTCGCCCGAGCGGCTGCGCAAGCTACGCGTGTTCGGCGACCATGCCTACCTTTCGCTCGACCTCCTGACTGGGCGGGCCGAGGCGGCGTTCGCCGACCACGAGCGCCTGGCGCAGGCGGCGCGCGTCTACGCCCACCACGCGGCGCACGCTTCCGGGGCCGTGGCCGCGCCCCCCGCGACGCTTCCCGACTGGACCGACCTGCTCGAGCGCCGCGTCCTCGAGGTGGCCGATCCCTCGGCCCAGCCTCTAGTGCTCGAGCTGCTCGCGTTTGCCCGCGCCGTGGCGGGAGATCCTCCGGCCTCCGCGGGACGCTTCGACCTCGCCACCGGCCTTGACGGCCTGGCCGCGCTCGAGGTCGCCGAGGACGTGCGCCGCGCGATGCGCGAGCGCGCCGCCGGCTGGCCGGCGTAGCGCGTCCCGGCGTGGTGGAAGCGGAAGCGGGACGCGTCCTGATCGTGGCCGGTGAGCCTTCGGGCGACCGCCACGGCGCCGCGCTTGCGCTTGCGCTCAAGGCCCTGCCCGAGTTTCAGGGGATGGTGTTCGAGGGCGTGGCCGGCCCGCTCATGCGCGCCGCCGGGGTGCGCGCGCTCGTTCCCATGGAAACGCTCGCCGTCGTGGGAGTGGTCGAGGTGCTTGCGCACCTGCCCGCAATCCTCGCGGCCCGGCGCGTGCTTGGCCGGAAATTGGCCGACGGCCGCACCCGCCTCCTGATCCCGATCGACTATCCCGGCTTCAACCTTCCCCTGTGCGCCGCCGCGCATCGACGTGGCGTGCCCGTCCTTTACTACATCGCGCCCCAGGTCTGGGCGTGGGGCAAGGGCCGGCTCGCGAAGATGGCGCACACCATCGACCACCTCGCCGCGGTGCTGCCGTTCGAAGAACCGCTTTACCGCGCGGCCGGCATTCCCGTGACCTACGTCGGGCACCCGCTCCTCGAGTCGCTCGATCCGGAGTTGGGGCGCGAGGCGTTCCTGGGCGAGCTCGGGTGGCCGCTCGACACGCGTTTCATCGCGCTGCTGCCGGGGAGCCGGGACGGGGAGATCGCGCGCCTGCTCGGGCCCATGCTCGGTGTCGCGGAACGCCTGGCGAGCGTGCGTCCCGGCGCGCGCGCCGTCGTCGCGGCCGCCTCGCCGGAACAGGCCAGG
>JBKJOC010000124.1:0-4196 GCA_046595725.1 Candidatus Eiseniibacteriota bacterium | reverse complement strand
CCCCGGCGCGGTGCGCGACGCGACCGAGGGGCGCGGCGCCGACGCCGTGCTCGAAGCCATCGGCAGCGCGGTCGCCTCGCGCCTCGCGTTCGACCTCGTGCGCCCGGGCGGCGTCGTCTCGATCGTGGGGGTACATCACGAAAGCAACTTCGCCTTCTCGCCGGTCGAGGCGTACGACCGGAACCTCACCCTGCGCATCGGCCGTTGCCCGGCGCGGTCGCTCATGGATGAACTGAAGGGTTTGCTGCGCCGTCGATCAGACTTGGGCGCGATCGTCACGCACGTGCTCCCGCTCGCCCAAGGAGCGGAGGCCTACGAGCGCTTCGACCTCAAGCAGGACGGCTGCATCAAGGTCGCTTTCGCTCCCTAGCCCCGACGCACGACCACCTGGAGCGCCGCGTCGTACACGTCAGCCCCGCCGCGCTGACTCGATCATGGCGACGTCGATCTTCGTCATCGGCATCATCGCTTCGAATGAGCGGGCGGGTTGCCAGTGGCGGGCGCGCCATGGTTGCCGTTCGCCCGTGCGAGCGCCGAGACCGTGGTCCTAACGCGCTCCCAAGAGCCCCCGCGGTGATGCTTGCGACGTGGGCGACGGCGCGAGCCTGCTGAGCCCGCGGGTAGGGGCAGGGGAGAAGGTTTCGCAGGAAGTAGCAGGTCATTGCAGTCGGCGTCGCGGCAGACCCGGCATGGCCGCAGCGGGGCGCAAATGCAAGCTACAGGGCTGTGACGAGGACGATGGCGGTGAGACGGACGAAGTGGTTCATGGCGTTCCTCCCGATGCTGGACGGTGCTGCACGAGAGGAATCATCGCCCCCAAGAGCGTCGCCGGGTAGCGGGATGCGACGAATGACGGGTCTTCCATCACGAGTTGCGGTGGGGATCGATGAACGGCGGACTTGCCTGGCGCGGCTCGTCGTCACCGCATGAGACGTGCGCGCTCCTAGTCCTGAAGGGCGCCTTTGCGTCGCTGCGACACGTGCCACAGCACGCCGCAGGGATCGTACACGTAGACGACGCGCAGGCCCCAGGGTTGGATCGCCGGCGCCTTCGGAGGCTGTACACCGAACCGGGCGGGAAGTTCTAGGGCCTGGACATGCGCCCACCACGCGTCGAGGTCGTCGACCATGAGCTGCATCATGCAGTTCTCGGCCCACTCCTTTGCGTAACCACGCTGGAGGATGAAGCCGCCCGAGCCTGCGTTGAAGATCGCGACTTCGCCGTCGAGGACCATGTGGAAGCCGAGGGCCTCGTAGAAGTGCTTCGATCGATCGAAGTCCTGGGTCGGCAGGAACGGGCGAGCCAGTTCCGTCCCGGTAGGGATGCCGCTCATTTCGGATGCTCCTCCTGGCGAGTGGAGTGCGACGATTGAGTCGACCGAGAATGCCACAGATGCCCCCGTGGGCTGGCGGAAACTCGATCCCTTAATCCGCCTCACCGGCAACGACGCCCCGCCCTGAACGAGGGTCAACACCGAGGCCCGTTCGTAAGTAAAAGGTGCGATCGAGCGGGGGACGCGCGCCGCTCGACCGCGTCGGAAAATTCAGGCAGCCGCCCAGCGTCGCTGGATTCCCCGCCACTGGATCGCCTGGTAGACCGCGGACAGTCCAACCAGCCCGTACACCAGAATTCCGAGCACATTCTTGCCGCCGAAGCTGCCCGCTCCGGTGAGAAATGCGACCAGGTCGAAGTTCGCAAGCGCCACCAGCCCCCAATTGAGCCCGCCCACCACCAGCAGCACCGCCACGATCACATCGAGCGTCTTCATCGTCGTCTCTCCTTCGCCGTCTGGCGCGTCTTGAGCTGGATGGCAGGGTGACCGGGCATTCCGTTCGAGCCCCTCTCCCTCTCGATGAACAGATATTGAACGGTATGCAATGGCAAAGCAATCGATTTATACGAGCCCACACAAAATGCACTTGCAGCGCATTTGAATGGTGCATAACCTATTCATGATGTCGGTGGAACAACCCACCGGCGGATCTTGGTTCGACAACCAGGGAGACCTCAGCCATGTTGAAGTCCATCCTCATGACCGCTCTGGCGGCGCTGCTGATCACCGGAACGGGAGTTGCGGGGCCGCGCGAGGGCGGCAAGCTCAAGAGCATCGTCCAGACGGCACGGAAGGCGGGGACGTTCACCACGCTGCTCGCCGCGCTCGAGGCCACGGACCTGGTCGGGACGCTCTCCGGCAAGGGCAAGGGTTCGTTCACCGTGTTCGCCCCCACAGACGAGGCGTTCGCGAAGTTGCCGGCCGGAACGCTCGAGTCGCTGCTCAAGGATCCGGCGGCGCTCAAGCAGATCCTGCTTTACCACGTGGTGCAGGGAGTGGTCCCGGCAAGCCAGGTCGTGAGCGCTTCGTCGTTCCCGACCCTGAACGGTGCAAGCCTGGCGGTCAGCACCGCGAGCGGGGTGAAGGTCAATGACGCCAGCGTCATCGCGACCGACATCCGGGCGCGCAATGGCATCATTCACGTCATCGACACGGTCCTCATCCCGCGTTGACCCGCGATCGCGACCGGGCGCCGACTGGGCCGGTGCCCGGCGCGCCGCCTCGTACAGGTTCCGTCCCGTCCGGAGGAGGCTTCGTGGTAGAAGTCGCACCATGACCGCTCCGCGCCGGGTTCCCTTCAAGTCGCGCCCGTTGTCGATCGGCGCCCTGTCGCGCGCCACCCGCATCCCGGTGGAGACGCTCCGCACCTGGGAGCGCCGGTACGGCGTCCCGGTCGCCGTCCGCACTCCCTCCGGGCACCGCCAATTCTCCGTGTCGGTGGTCGACCAGCTTCGCAAGGTCAGCGCGCTTCTCGACCAGGGCTATCGGCCGGGGGAGATCCTGGGGCTGCCCACCGAGGAGTTGGAGGGGTTGCTGGGTCTCGCCGCGCGTCCACGTCCGGCGAAGCTGCCTGACTCCCCCCCGGCGGTCGATCCTCCGATCGAGACCATGGTGAAAGCCATGGAGGCGTTCGATCGCCTCGCCCTCATCGCGGCCCTGCGGACCAACTGGGCCCGACTTGGCCCGATGCGCTTCCTTGAAGAATGCCTGACTCCGCTGCTGTTTGAGGTCGGCAAGGGATGGGAGGAGGGCAGGCTCCACATTCGACACGAGCACTTCGCGTCGGAGTGCGTCTCCGACGTGCTGCGCGAGTTGCGGGAGCCGTTCGATCGCCGGGCGACGGGCTCGCGCGTGGCGCTGGCCACGCTCTCGGGCGACTTCCACGAGGGCGGCCTGCTCATGGCCTCGATGGTGATCGCCCTGCGCGGCCATCGCGTGCTCTATCTGGGGTCGGACACGCCTGTCGATCAGATCGCGGCGGCGGTCCGTGACGGAGATGCCGATCTCCTCGTGCTCGGGATTTCCTCCACCGTTCCGCGCAGTCGGGCTGCCAGGGCAGTGGAAGCTCTGCGGGATCTCCTGCCCCGGCGCGTGCCGCTGTGGCTGGGCGGAGCAGGCGCGCCGCTGAAGCCCCCCGCAGGCGCCCTCCGGCTCGCGACACTGGCCGCCCTCGACGACCGCATCGCGAAGCACCACAGTCTCAACACCTGAAGACCTTGCACTCCGCCGCCAAAGCGGGGAAGCTCGTCAGTCCTTGAAGATTCTCCATGTCTCGACCTTTTCCTATCCCGACCAGCTGGGCGGCGCCGAGCGCACCGTCGACGGCATGGCGCGCGCACAGGCGCGTCTCGGCCACTCCGTCACGCTGCTCACCGGAGCACGGCCCGGCGCGCCGACCGCGGCGGCACGGGAAGGCGTGCGCATCCTCCGCTATCCCATCGTGGCCGAGCGCGGCCTCGGCTTTTTCCGCGACGTGCGCCGGGGCGTGCGGGCGGGGATGCGGCAGCTCGCCCGCGAGCGCTTCGACGTGCTGCACTCGCACCAGTTGGCCAGCGCCTCGGCGGCACTCACTGCGGGGTTTCCGGCGCGCCGGGTGGTTTCGTTCCACGCCTCCTACCGTCTCGAGTCCGAGGCGGAGCGACTGGACGGGGCGCCGGCCACTTCAAGCGCGCAGCTCAGCATGGGGGGGCGCGCGAAGTCCCTTCTCATCGACCACTTCGATCGGCAGTGCCTGGCGCGCGCGGAGCGCATCGTCGTCCACACCCGCTTCGTGCACGCGCAGGTGCAACGTCTCGACGCCGCGGCGCTCGGGCGCGTGCGCGTGGTGCCACCGGGCATCGACCTCGAGCGCTTGCGGCCCGAC
>JBKJOC010000076.1:0-3225 GCA_046595725.1 Candidatus Eiseniibacteriota bacterium | reverse complement strand
GGCACGTCCATGCGGGCGAAGTAGACGCCGCTTCGCAGCGCGGCCTCACGCACCGGGGTGGTGTGAGTTCCGGCCGCGAACTCGCCATGGGCGAGCAGCGCGACGCGCCGGCCCGCGACGTCGTAGAGCGCGATCGTCACGCTCGACGCCTTCGGCAGGGCAAAGCGCAGCGCCGGCATCCCGCGCGAAGGATTCGGCCCCGCAAGGCGGAGCGCGAACTGGGTCGGCAGCGCATCGCCCGCGGCGACGAGCGCGCACCCCGTGGTATCGGGCTCAAGCGCGACGAAGGGCTGGTTCGTCAAGTTGGTGAACGCGAGGTTGTCGAGCTGCCAGCCGTCGTCGACCGCCGCCTCGTCGGTCGCGAGGCGGAAGCGGACCTGCACGGTCTTGCCCGCATAGGCGGTACCGAGACTGACGGTGACCGTGTTGAGCGCCGGCCAGGCCGCGTTGCGGGAAACGTACGCCGAGCGCCCCGAGAGCGGATTGCCCGAGCCCGAGAAGAGTACGCCGCCATAGCCCGGACTCGCCGAGGCGCCGATGTCCGCCCAGCTCCCGCCGCCGTTCTCCGTGATCTCGATCACGCCGCCGTCATAGTAGACGCCGGCCGAAGTCTCGAACGAGTGCGCCTCCTGGAACGTGAACGAGAAGTTGCCCGCTGCCGCCACGTTGAGCGGCGGGGAGACCAGGACCTGGTCCGAGGCGCCGCTGACGTCGGGCGCATGGAAGCGGTAATCAGGACCGAATGCGGTGCGCCGCCATGCGTTCGCCGCCAGCGCGGGTGTGCCCGCAAACGTCCACGGCGGATTCGCCGACTCGACGTCCTCCGTGGTCGCCGGCACGCCCTCGGCGTTGCCGGGCGTGACGAACGCGCCAGGCGCCGCAGCCGCCACCAGGCCGGGATCGGAGATGGCAAACGAGAAGGCGAGCGCTGACACGCCGGAAGCGCCGTCGACGTTGATCGGGATCGAACCCGTGCTGGCGCCGAAGATCGCCGAGTTGGACATCGCGGCCACGTTGCCGTACGGGAAGCTGACCGCGGGATTCGAGCTCGTGACCGTGACGGTGGTTCCCGACAACGCGGCGCCGCCCGAGTTGTGCAGCGTGATCATCAGGTTCCCGGACTCGCCGTTGTCGACGATGCCGTCGTTGTCGCACGAGCGCACGTCGTCGGTGAGGGTGGCGCTGACGAATTCGAGCGCGCCGCCGCAGGCGAAGCTCTCGGTCACGCCGATGTTGTCGTTCGAAAAACGCGGCGGCGAGATCGCGCCCGAGCCGCAGCCGCGCTTCGCGAACGCGGCGCAGAAGGCGGCGTGGTCGACCGCATCGCCCGCCAGCGCGACCGCCAGCAGCGCGTCGCGCGCTTCGGTGATCGTCGGGTTGGAGGGCGTCATCTTGTAAGCCGCGACCAGGTAGTCCCGCATGCGCGCCTGCGCCTGCACGAACGTGAGTCGCCCGCCATCGCGCAGCAGCGAGGCGTAGCACTCCCACAGCATCGTGCACCAGACCGAGCCGGTGTTGTGCACCTGGGCGTTCGAGCTGCCGTTGGCGTTGATCGGCGGCCCCACCGGCAGCGGCACGCCGTCCTGGATGTGCTGGAATGTCATCGGGTTCTTCGACATGTCGGTGGTGTAGGGATAGCGCCGCACGCCGTAGTAGTACGTGCTGCCGCCGGCGGTCGAGGGGCTGAGCGCGTAGCCACCCACGCAGTACGTGCCGGAGTAATCGAATGGCGAGACCAGCGCGTCCTCGGCCCGGACGGTGAGCAGCAGCGAGTGGAAGTCGCTCCAGCCCTCGCCCATGCCGCCACCCTGCTGGTTGCCGAGCCCGACCGCGTTGCCGATCAGGCGGTTGCTCACGTAGTGGCCGTACTCGTGGGCCACGATCTCGTTGTCGATCGAGCCGTCGCGCTGAAGTTGGCTGGTGCCGGTCATGGTGAGGGTCACGCCATTCGCCAGTTCGGCCTTGATCGCCGCGCCGTCCGTAGAGGAAACCGAGAGCGCAGGGATCGTGATGCTGGTGCTCGCGCCCGAGAGCGTGGGCGTGCCCGCCACGTTGTTGATGATGATCGCGCCGATGGCGCCCTTGCTCTGCGCGTTGAGCACCTGAGTCGTGAAGGTGCAGAGGTTACGGTCCATGATCGCAATCTTGCCCGTGAGCGAGTTGGAGATCGTGCTGCAGCCGTCGCCCGTCGGCGCGATGCCGTCGACGACCTGGATCGCCTGGGCGGTAACCGAGTAGTTTTGCGGGCCGAACGCCGCGCGGCCCGCCGGCTTGGCGCCCGCGATCGACCCGGGCGCATTGACCGTCAGCGTCACCTGCGTCGCCGGAATGAAGACGTACATCTGCATGCGCGGCCGCCCGCCGTCCTGGGGCGTCGACATGTTTGCATTGCTGGTGCCGCCGTAATCCTGGGCCTCGGCCTTGAAGCCGTCGCCCTCGACGCCGCCACGGCCGAAGTTGCTGACCTGGGCGTTGCCCGACGCCTCGTCGAATCCCGCCGCGTAGTACCAGTCGTGCAGGAAGTTCGTGGTGTAGAACAGTTGCGTGACCGAGGCCATGCGCTGCGCCGAGCTGACGCCGGGGGCGAGCGCAGTGTCATAGGTACGATCGAACGCGTTCGCTCCGGTCGTCGAAGCCCGCAGGTCCGCGCCGCTGAACCCGTCGGGAGACCCGAGGTCGGCGTAGGCGTCGACGTTGTTCCCGTTGGTCTGGCTCGCGCCGGGGGCAAGCCAGGGGTCGTTCGTCGGGATCGGGCCGTTCTGCAGGTTGACCAGCCCCGGCAGCGTGAGCGTGGGGCTGTAGGGCGCGGGCGAGCCCGAGGGCACGGGCGATGTGCCGCTGCCCTGGGGCCCGTCGAACGGCATGAAGGGAGTGCCCGGGTCGGTCCACACGCGATAGCTGTAGCTGTCGAAATCGACCAGGTCGTGGCGCAGGAGCAGGCTGCCGTCGACCGCGGAGAAGACGTACAGATACGCCTCGCTCTCCCCCATCACCTCGACGCTGAACGCCGGCTCGAAGCGGCCGGGCAGGTGGAACAGCACCCGCTTGACGCGGATCGGCTCGCTCAGCTTCACGCCCTGCGTCACCTCGAACGCCTCGAAGCCGCCCGCGACCGCGCCCTTCGAGCGCGCCGCCGCCACCGGCGAGCCGGTGAAATCCTCGAGCGCGCGCGCCACCGCCTGTGCCGCCACGAGCCGGAACGGCGCGACCGTTCCCTCATTGCGG
>JBKJOC010000308.1:0-5007 GCA_046595725.1 Candidatus Eiseniibacteriota bacterium | reverse complement strand
CGACCTCGCGGACCTCGAGCGTTGCCTCAAGGAGGCGAAGGAGAAGGGCGCCCAACGCATCCTGATCGCGACCGACGGAGTGTTCTCGATGGACGGCACCATCGCCGACCTGGCGGGGATCGTGGCGCTCGCCGAGAGATTCGAGGCGTGGACCATGGTCGACGACTGCCACGCCACGGGCTTCCTGGGAAAGACGGGACGCGGCGCGACCGAACACTGCGGCGTGCTGGGGAAGATTGACATCGTGACCGGCACGCTCGGCAAGGCGCTGGGCGGCGCGATGGGGGGCTTCGTTGCCGGGCGTCGTCCGATCGTCGACTTGCTCCGCCAGCGTTCGCGGCCCTACCTGTTCTCGAACACGCTCATGCCCGCGATCGCCGGCGCCTCGCTCGAGGTTTTCGCGCTCCTCGCGGAGACGACGGGGCTACGCGACACGCTGGAGGCGAACACCGCCTGGCTGCGCGGCGCGCTTGCCGCCGCCGGGTTCGAGATCAAGCCTGGCGTCCACCCGATCGTGCCGATCATGCTGTTCGACGAGAAACCGACCCACGCCTTCGCCCGCCGCCTGCTCGACGAGGGCATCTACGTCATCGGGTTCTCCTACCCGGTCGTGCCGAAGGGCCTCGCGCGCATCCGTGTCCAGGTCTCTGCCGCCCACACGCGACCGCAGCTCGAGCGCGCCGCGGAGGCCTTCACGCGTGTCGGCCGCGAGCTGGGAGTCCTCGCCGGCTCGAAGTCCTGAGCGTTCGCGCCCCTTCCGGCGCGGGTCCCGTGGGTGCTAGAATCGTCGCGCCCCGAGCTGGGGGGCCCGGCCGGAGGCGCCCATGTCCACGATCCGCTTCGTTCTCGCTGCCGCCTGCATCCTCGGGCTCGCCGTCCCCGCGTGCGCCGCGCCCCGCCCCCGCCCGAGCGTCCCGCGCACGCAGAACATCGACGTCCAGCGCCGCCTCGATGCGAACCAGCTGGACCTGTTCCTCAGCAATTTCGGCAACATCGGCTACGATCTCATGACGGCGAATTCGGGTCTCTACTTCCCGCGCTTCTCCGGCAAGTCGCTGCTGTTCGCCTCGGGACTGTGGGTCGGAGGAAAGGTCCTGGGCGTGCCGCGCGTGACCGTCGCCGAGTATTCGTCAGAGTGGGGGCCGGGTGCCGCGTCGGGCGGCGTTCCCGAGAGTGGGTCGGATCCGGACCACATCGTCTACAAGACGCACGCGTGGGAGGGCGCTCCAGCCGACACGGGGTTCCTCGCAGGCACGGGCCTGGGGTCGCCGCCCGCGGATGCGGTTGCCCATCACGGCTGGTGGCAGTACATCGTGGGAGCCGTCCCGCACGGCGCCCCGATGCGTCTCCATCGCCTGCCGGAGGAGAACACGCCCGACCCTGCGGATTCGGTCGACGTTCCCGGTCCCGACCTGCCGGGCGACCTCGCGACCTGGGCGGTCTACAACGACTTCGATCCGAGCCGCCACGACAACAACGCCGGCAGTTCGGCGCCACTCGGCCTCGAGGTCAAACAGACGGTCTTCGCTTTCTCGCCCCATCCCGGCGATCCCGACGGCACGCTCGACCAGGCTGCGATCGTCCGCTTCGAAATCAGGAACGCGGGGACGAACACCATCGACAGCACATATGTCGGCTACTGGGCCGACCCTGACCTCGGCGGCTCGATCGACGACCTGACGGGGTTCGACGGGCACTACGGATTCGCCTACGCCTACAACGCGACGAACAACGATCTCCAGTACGGCTCGACGCCGCCGGCACTCGCGATCGCGCTGCTCAACGGACCGCTGCCGTTTACCTTTGAGCGTCCGTTCGGCATCTCCGCGTTCGGCCGCTACTTCGGCGGCACCGACCCGAACTCCGCCCTCGAGAGTTTCCGCACTCTGAGTGGATTCCAGACGAACGGCGATCCGTGGATCGATCCGCTCACGCTCTCGCCCACGCCGTTTCCGTTCGACGGCGATCCGGTCGAGAACACGGGCTGGCTCGACACGAATCCTTCGGACCGGCGCATGCTGATCGGACACGGCCCGTTCACGCTTTCCCCGGGCGAGGAAGTCACCCTCACCTTCGCGCTCGTGGTGGGGCAGGGGACAAACCGCCTCGACTCGATTCGGCGCCTGCGCTGCACCGTCGAGGCCGTGCGCGGCGCGTTCATCGGTGGTTTTCAGCGCCCGTTCGCGCCCCTGTCGCTTCAATGCCACGCAATCGAGGCGCTCGAGTGCCCGTGGATCCCGCAGAACTGGGCGGACGAGTGCGGCCAGACGATCCACATGACTCCGCAACAGCTCGAAGCGATCGCGAACGAGCTCGCCGTCTCAGCGCGGTCCTTCGGTCCGGGTCTGGAGTCGCCGCTCGAGAAGTTCTGCGCGGGAGTCGCCGCCTCCGGGACCGCCCGCGAGCGCGCCGTGCGCGAGTTCTACGCGCTCCAGGCGAACCGCGGCGCGCACGATCGGACCATCCTGCTATCAAACGGGAGCGCGCTCGGCCTGCCGCTCTCCGCGTCCGTCTCGTGCCCGGGGCTCACGGCGACCACCGTCCAGGAGCTGCTCACGCGCTGTCCCGACGGTGAACTGAGTGGGACGTACGTGAGAGTCGACACCGACCAGCCACGCGATCTCCAACCCGTCGACTTCGGGCTCGAGGCCTACGACGGCGCCCTCGGTTTCGGCACGACCTTCTTCGGCAGCTCGCTCGACCACGCGACCCAGCCCGACTCGTTCAGGACGGTCGAGATCCACCTGGGTCCGGGCGAAACCCAGAAGGCGTACCGCTACCTGCGGCTCGAGCTGCAGGGCGGGTCGATCCCTCCCGGGGGCCGCGAGTATCGCTTCGGCGGGTATCGCGACGTGCGGTTCCGCGCTGTCGACGCCGCGTCCGGGCAGATCCTCGAGGCCGCGTTCGTCGAGCGGGCCGCCGTCGACGCCTCTGGAACGCTCCTGGATCCCGGAATGCAGCCCGCGACGTTCGACTCGACCTGGAGTCCGGACGAGTCCGCCAACGGAGCGCGCGAGTACTTGTTCGTCACGAACCTGCCGGCGCAGGGCGCTCCCCGTTCGGAGTTCGAACAGGACGGGTACATCGTCGCGCTCCTGCCAAGCCCGCCTCCTGTCACCTACGCGCTCACGTTGCGCAAATTTGGAGCAGGGGACACCCCGGAAGCGGGGGAACTCCTGCGCATCGATCCCGGCCCGCCGGCCTCGCCCGGAGTGGATCGCGCGCTGGTCGTGCTTGCCCGGGCGCCCCAGGACGACCCTGCGACCGTGCAGGCGTACGAAGAACTCGCGTCGTGCCTGCGCGCGATCAACCAGGGATCCTTGTCCTCGAGCAAGTGCCAGGGTCTCGTGCCCGCGCTCGCCACGCTCGTCGAGTCGAGCGCGACGGCGAGCGCCGTGTCGCTCGCCTGGTTCATCGCCGATCGTTCGGGTTCGTTCAACCTCGAGCGACGCGACACCGGCGGGGGCGACTGGCGCGCGCTCGCCACGCTCGCTCCCGATGGCGCGGGCTACGTGCGCTATGAGGACCGCGCCGTCACCCCGGGCGCGCACCTGAGCTATCGCCTGCGCGGTGGCGACGTCGCGCAGGGCGAGGTCTCGGTGGTCGTCCCGGGAACGGACGCGGTGCGCGCGCTCGCAGTGGCCGCCCGCTTCACTCCGGGGCACGACCTCGCGCTCGACCTCGCGCTGCCCGGCGACGCCGAGGTCACGTACGACCTGATCTCGATGGCGGGACGACGGTTGGCGAGTGGGTCGCTCGGCAAGCTCGCGGCGGGGCACCGGAGCGTCCGCATCGCGCCCGCGACGCGGCTCGCTCCGGGCGTCTACCTGGTCCGCGTGCGGCAGGGCCTTGGCGAGGCACGGGCGAAGACCGTCTACGTGCGGTGATCGCATCAGCCCCGGGGCGGACGCGGCCCGCACGAGGGTCAGTTCACGTTCGAGGAATCTGCTTCCATGGTCTCGAACTCGGTGACCATGTGCTCGATCGCCAGCCCGATGATGGCTGCGTCCGTCAGGCCCGGGTCGTCGAGGAGCGAGCGAATCCGGCGTATCGTCGAACGCAACTTTCGGGATTGGGACTTCGACAACGAGAACTCGAGGACGCCGCCTCCGTCCGGGAGCGGTCGGACGCACGCAGCGAGCGTTGCGAGGTACCGCATCAGCTCGTCGAAATTCAGGGGAGGGTTCATGGGTTCCTCTGCCCCGGGGGCGAGAGGTGCACATTGTAGCCCGGGCGGGAGACAGCGACCGGATTGCGGCGTCCGGCACCCCATGTTAAGGTCCGGCAGACGCTTGTGACGATTTTCACCACCGTCGCCCCGCATCCCCTTGGAGACCCATGACCTCGCTCACCACGCCCTTCCTCGAGTGTCACAAGAGGGCCGGCGCGAAACTCGTTGAGTTCGCGGGATTTCTGATGCCCATCTCCTACGAGGGCATCCTCGCCGAGCATCGCGCGGTTCGGACCTCCGCCGGCGTGTTCGACGTCTCCCACATGGGCGAATTCGAGGTGCGAGGCCCCGACGCCGGGCGCTTCGTCGATCACCTGGTGACCAATCGTGTCGCCCAGGCCGAAGTCGGCCAGGCGGTCTACACGCCGATGTGCCTGCCCGAGGGCGGGATCGTCGACGACCTGCTCGCCTACCGCTTCGAGGACCGGATCATGCTCGTGGTCAATGCCGCGAACATCGAGGGCGACTGGGCGTGGGTGCAAGAGATTGCGCAGGGCTTTGACGTCCGGCTCGAGAACGTGTCCGACCGGATCGCGCAGCTCGCGGTCCAGGGCCCGCGCGCCGCCGAGATCTTCCAGGACCTCGTGCCCGCCGCCGCGCTTGACCTGGGTTACTACCGCTTCACGGGCGCCACGCTGTGGGGCGTGCCGATGGTGTTCTCGCGCACCGGCTACACCGGCGAGGACGGCTTCGAGCTCTACTTCGAAGCTGCCGAGGGCGAGCGCATCTGGGAGGAGCTGTTCAAGGCGGGCGCGAAGGTCGGCTTGAAGCCGATC
>JBKJOC010000342.1:0-9339 GCA_046595725.1 Candidatus Eiseniibacteriota bacterium | reverse complement strand
GGCGTGGCGGACGCAGCGCGCGTTCCACATGCTGATCCACCTCGCGCTTCACCCGCGCGGCGCCTCGCGCGAGGTGATGATCGAGACCTTCTGGCCCGGCCGGCAGGCGGCGGCGGGCCGGCGCAATTTCCATCCGACGTTGTCGTACCTGCGAGCGCTCCTGCCGCGCGCCGGGGAACCCGCGCTCGTGCGCGACGCCGAGACGTATCGCTTGAACCCCGGCTTCAAGTGGTCATGCGACCTCTGGGAGTTCGACGCCGCGTACGAGGAGGCGCGCGCCCAGCAGGACGCGCCGCGACACGCGGCGCTCGAGCGCGCGCTCGCCCTCGCCGACCGGCCGCTGCTCGAGGGCGTCTATGGCGCGTGGGCCGAGGAGGCGCAGGCGCGGGTGCGCGACCGCATCGAGATGGCATGGCGCGCGCTCGGCCGCCTGCGCGCCCTGGCCCAGGACGAGGAGGGCGCCCTCGCCGCCTTTCGCCGCGCCGCCGAGCTCGACGAGTATCGCGAGTCGACGCGGGTGGCCATCGTCGAGACTCTGGTACACTTGGGCAACCGGCGGGCCGCGATTGTCGAAGCCGAGCGGATGCGCGAGCTGCTGGCGAAGGACCTGGGGGTCGAGCCCCTGCGGGAGACCGAGGAGGCGCTCGAGCGCGCCCTGGGCCGCCTCACAGTCAACTCGAAAGCGATCCCCCAAGTCGTTGTATCCCAATCGGGTGCT
Organism: Candidatus Eiseniibacteriota bacterium; assembly: GCA_046595725.1. GTDB lineage: Bacteria > Eisenbacteria > RBG-16-71-46 > RBG-16-71-46 > DASYSL01 > JANPEF01. The sequence goes on along the minus strand of JBKJOC010000342.1, from coordinate 8,621 downwards.
AGGGACGATCAAGTCACCCTCAAGCCCCGTATCGCAGGATCTTGACGATGAATTTCCGGGCCCTTTCCCTGCGCAGTCGTGCGCGCGCGCTGTCCCTTTGCGAGGGGCCGCCTGCGCCGGGCCGCCGCGTGCCGTTTGTCCTGGCCGCGCTCTTGGCCCTGCTCGCCTTATCCCCTGCGCTTGCGGGGCCCTACGTCTGGGACCAGGACGAAGACGGCCTCGACGATCGCATGGAAACCGTGAACCTGCTGGGCTACCGCTTTGCGTTCGCGAACGCCGACTCGCTCGGCCGCGCGCGCTTTGAAGTCAGCAACAGCGCCTCGGGTGTCCTCTTCACCGCCTACGTCGTCTATGCGAACCAGCCCACCGACACCGACGTCGCCGCACTCACTGCGCTCGGCGCCCCGGTCCTCCACCGCCTGGCCGAGGTGCCGGCGGTGCGCACGCGGCTGACGTTCGGGCAGGCTTCGCTGGCGCGGAACCTGCCGGGGGTCGAGCGCATCGAGGTGGTGCCGGTCCTCTATCCCGGTCTGCACGATGCGAGCGCGGCCCTTGGGGTGAGCGACCCCTCGCGCGTGGTCTTCCCCACCTGGGAAACCCATGGCCAGGGCGCGGGCGGTCCCGCCGTCGGCGGCTCGCCCACGGCGCGCGGCGCCGGCCAGCTGATCGCAATCCTCGACACCGGGATCAACGATGCGCCCGACGGCGGCTACCCGGGACACGAGGCGCTGCTCGCGCGCGTGCTGGGCGGCGCCGACTTCACGAACGGCGACTCGCTCCTCGATACGCCGGTCTCGGGCAGCGTCAATCCGAGCGACCACGGGGGCCCGGCGACCAACGCCCACGCCACGCACGTCGCTGGCATCGCGGCCGGCACGGGCGGCGTGACCGGCTACGCGGCGGGCCTGGCACCGGCCGCGAAGCTGATCGACGTTCGTGTGCTCGGCGACCTCGGCAAGGGCAGCGCGGTGGCCGAGGCGATCGATTGGTGCATCGCGAATCGAAACCGCAACTGGGGCGATCCCGACCCGTCGCTCAAGGGCATCGACGTGATCAACCTTTCGCTCTCGAGCATCGACCTGAGCGACGGCAACGACGTCGCTTCCCGCGCCGCGGCGCGCGCGGTCGAAAAGGGGATCGTGGTCGTGGCCTCGATCGGCAACGACGGGCTCCCTGGCCACGTGCCCTCCCCCGCCGCCGGCGATGGCGTGATCGCGGTCGGGGCCTGGGACATCCAGAGAAGCGGCCGCCCCGACGACGACCAGCCGGCGACGTTCAACAACTCGGGGCCACGCGCGGGCGACGGCGACGCCGACGCGCTCGACGAGCAGAAGCCGACGCTGCTCGCTCCGGGCGTGGCGATCCTCGCGCCCGACGGCGATCCCTCGAGCGACGGCGCGCAGTACCGCAGGGCGAGCGGGACGAGCGCGGCGGCCGCGATGGTCGCTGGCGCCGCAGCGCTCCTGCGATCGGCCTACCCCGGTCTCTCCCCCGCGCAGTTGACGGAGTTTCTGGCCTCGAGCGCGCGCCGCGAGTTGCCCGGACTGGCTGCGGGCACGGCTGGCGCTGACCCGCGCTGGGATTCCGCGCGCGGGTTCGGCCTCCTCGACGTTTACGCCGCCGGCCTCGAGGCCGCCGATCCCTCGCGCACGCAAGTGCGCCGCTTCGCGCTTTCGGCCTCGGGCCCCTTGATCGCGGCCGAGGTCTGGACCCAGCGCGAGATGGGCGCGTTGAGGCTCGTGATCGACCGCGCGCCCGACAACGCCGGCGCCCCCGGGACGTTCGCGCCCAGTGACTCGTTTCTCTGCGCGGGCGACGGCTCACTCCTCGACGTGACCAACCGCACCGTCTACACGCGCACCTGGAACGTGCCGCCCGCCGAACAGGGAGTCACGTTCTGGTATCGCGTCTCCTTCCTTGAAGCGGGCGTGAGGCACAGCGGCCCCGCGCGACCCGTGACCTCAGATGTCGCCGCCAGCGCGGCGACGCTCGAGGCGGTGATCGTTCACAACGCGTACGACCACGACCTCGACGCCGCGTTCGAGGCCGTGAGCGGCTATGCCGGCCCGCCCGCGACTCTCCTCCTGCCGCTGCCCGCCAGCTCGTCCGCGGTGACGAGCACATGGGTGTCCGGCCTGTCCGCGACCGGCAATATCGAGCAGACGTTCCGCATGGAAGTGCCGGCGGCCATGGCGAGCGGGTTCCTGCCGCCGTCCGACTCCTCGCCCTGGACGCTGCGCGCGACCGAGGGCGGCTACTTGAACCGCGCCGGGCGGATCGAGCGCTTCCGACTGACCTGGCACGCGCCGGGCGGTGACGTGATCTACGACGGCGTCCCTTCGTCCGCCTCGACGCTCGAGGGCGCGACTACCCGCGTCCGGATCCCGGCCGCGGTCACCGGGATCGGCGATCTCCCTCCCACTGCCGTGGCAAGCGGGCTTGTGCTCTCGCCGAATCCGGCCAGAAGCGGCGCGACGATCGCCTTCTCGGCCAGCCTTGCAGGCGCCTCCGAGGTGCTGGTCTTTGACCTCGCCGGCCGCCGGGTCGGCCGTGCCCCGTTGGTCGCCACTTCAAAAGACCGCGCCGAGGCACGTTGGAAGGCGCAGGACGTGCACGGCACTGCCCTCGCCCCGGGGGTCTATTTCGCCCGCGCCGGCCGCTCTCCCGCACGCCGCCTGGTCGTGATCGGCCGCTAGGCAGGGCGGTCACTCAAGTCCTTCTCAAGTCTCATCCTCGACACTTCGCGCAGTCGTATCTGCCGGCTCAGGCCGGCTCCGAGGAAGGTAGGGGGCCCCCCGCCCCGCCTTCCGCCACGCGAGGGACGCTCAAGACAGCGTCGAGGAGAATTCCAATGAAGGTGCGTCACACCTTGTTCCGGGCCCTGGGTCTGTACGCGCTGTTCGCCATCTTCGCCCCCGCCACGCCGGCGGCCGCGGCCTGGTTGTGGGACCAGAATTCCAACCGCATCGACGACCGCATCGAGGCGGTCGAGGCGCAGGGCCCGCTCGCCGCCCGCGTCGGCAACGTCGCCAGCGGCAAGTTGCGCTTCGCGCTTTCTGGCACCTCGGCGCCCTGGTCCTACGGCGTCTACGTGGGCTACGACCATCATCCGACCGACGCCGACGCGGCCGCGCTGGCCGCGGTCGGCGCGCCGGTCCAGGTGCGCTACCAGAGCCTCGACTACATCCGGACGGAAGTGACGTTCGCGCAGGCGCAGGCGATCGTCCTCAGGCCGGGCGTCACGCGCATCGAGACCATCCCGGCGCTCTACCCGGTCAATGACATCGCGACCCAGGTGCTGCGCGCGCGCGCCTCGGGCGGAAAGCTGTTCCCGAGCGTCTGGGGCAACGCCGGCATCACCGGCAAGGGCGTGGCGGTCGCAATCCTCGATACCGGCGTCAACGACGAGGCCGACTCGGCCAGTGGCTTCCCCGGCCACGAGTCGCTGCGCGGCAAGTTCCTCGGCGGCGGCAGCTTCTTCTCCGGCCAGCCCGCGCTCAACACGCCGCTCGCGGGGAGCGAGAACCCAAAGCACACGGCCGATCCTGAGGCGACCTACCACGGCACCCACGTGGCGGGCACGGCGCTCGGCTCGGGCGGTCCCCAGGGCCTGCTCGCGGGCGCGGCTCCCGGCCTTTATGCCGGCCTCGCCCCGGACGCGCGCCTGATCGACTGCAAGGTTCTGTCCGACGCCGGCCTCGGCTTCGGCGCCGCGGACGCGCTCGACTGGCTCATCTATCACAAGAACGACAGCTGGGGACTGACCGGCGCCGATTCGATCTACAAGGGCGTCGACATCGCCAGCATGTCGCTCGGGGGCACTGACAACTCGGACGGGACGGACGCCAGCTGCGCCGCCGTCAACGCGGCGGCGCGCGCGGGGATCGTCGTGCTGGTCGCCACCGGCAACGACGGCAAGACGAACTGGATGGCATCGCCCTCGGCCGCCGACCTGGCGATCAGCGTGGGCTCCTTCACCGACAACAACACGGTCGCACGCGAGGACGACCTGGTCGCGTCCTACAGCAACGAGGGACCGCGGCTCGCCGATCCCGATTCCGATCGGCTCGACGAGATGAAGCCCTCGGTCCTCGGCCCGGGCACCGGCATCATGTCGGCGCTGGGCGATCCCGCGACGAACGGGCGCGCTTACCATCACATCAACGGCACGAGCATGGCGACGCCGGCCGTGGCGGGAGTGTGCGCGCTCATCCTGCAAGCGCACCCCGGCCTCTCCCCCGACGCCGTGCGGCGAATCCTCCAGGACACCGCCGATCACCGGACCGACCGCGGCAAGCAGCCGCCGACCGCATCCGATCCGTTTGGCATCGACCCGAACTACCATCCCTCGTGGGGCTGGGGTGAAGTCGACGCCTACGCCGCCGTCAAGGAAGCCGCCACCCCGACCGCGACCCAGGTCGTGCGCATGACCCTGACGCCCGTGCGTGGCCCGGACGGCGTGCGGGTGCGCTGGTGGAGCCAGCGCGAGGTCGACCTCGCGCGCTACGTGGTCGAGCGCGCGCCCGACGTCGTCGGCGGCCCCGGCACTTTCAGCGCAATCCACGAGCGGCCCGCCGTCCAGCCCTCGTTCCAGATCCACGGCGTGGCGAATCGCCACCCCTACGAGTTCCTCGACAGCGACGCGGCACTCGTGGCCAGCGCGACTTACTGGTACCGACTGCGCTGGATCGACACTCACGGCGGCTCGCACCAGGAGCCGACGTTCTCGGTCCGGATCGCCGACAGCCCGGTGCTGGCGCGCCTCAAGTACTCGTGGACCCACAACTATTCCGACGGCGACCTCTCGGTTCGCCTCGGCACCGGCACCTCGACGAACGCGCCGGCCTGGTTCCGCGCGGGCGAGGGCGCGCCGGCCGCCGACTCGGTCGTCATCCGCCCGGGCGTCAACTTCACGGGAACGCGCCAGCACTACTTCCACCTCGACCTCACGGCCGACGACATGGTCGGCGGCTACCTCCCGCCGAGCGCGGCCAATCCCTGGTTCCTGAGCGTCAAGGAAGGCGGCTTCGTCAACACCAAGGGCACCGTGAACGACTTTTCGATCGCATATTTCGGCCCCGGCGGCACGACCACCTTCGCCGCGCCCAACCCGGCGACCTCGACGGTCGAAAAGGTCGAGACCGTGTTCTGGATCCCGCTCGATCCCGCGACCTCGACCAATCACGCGCCGGTGTTCCAGACCGTCGGGCCGCAGACGATCGGCGAGGGCCTGACGCGCCGCATCAGCTTTTTCGCCTCGGACGCGGACAACGACACGCTCACCTACACGGCGACCGGCCTGCCGCCGGGGGCGGTGTTTGACGCCGGCCTGCGCCGCTTCGAGTGGACGCCGGGCTATTCGGCCGCGGGCGCGTACAGCGTGAGCCTGATCGCGACCGACAACCGCTTCCCGATCGCGGCCGCGGACACCGAGGTGGTGGCGATCACGGTCGTCGACCGCGCGCCGGGCGCGAACCTGGCGCCGGCGTTCGACCCGCTCTCCGACCGCATCGCCGTCGTCGGAGAGGCGATCAGCCTGCGCGTGACGGCGCGCGATCCCGAGGGCTCGGCGCTGACCTACAGCTCGCCCGGGTTGCCGCTGACTGCGACGCTCGATCCCGCGACCGGCGCCTTTGCCTGGACGCCTCCCTCATCGGGCGACTGGCGCGTCACGTTCGTGGCGCAGGATCCGGGAAGCCTGTCCGACTCGACCACGCTCGTCCTGTCGGTCGTGGACCCCGAGATCGGTCCCGCGCCGCCCACGGCGTGCAGCGAGAGCGCGCAAACGTTCACCGGTGTCGTCGACATGGGCGTCCCCGAGGTCTCGACCAGCGAGGTCGAGATCCCGTTCACGGCGCCTCCCGGCGTCCAGCGCATCGAGGGCACGCTCGCCTGGTTCGGGGGGCCGGCCGTCGACCTCGACCTCTACCTGCTCGACGCCAACCACAACGCGCTCACGTCGTCGGCCTCCGTCGACCCATCCGAGCACCTCGTGTACAACACGCCCGCACCGGGCAACTACTTCTGGCGCGTGGTGAGCTACACCAGCCCGGATACGGCGAACTTCGAAATCGAGATGAGCCAGTGCGTCGCCTCGCAGATCGTCGGCATCGCGCCCACGACCTCGGGTCAGGTCGTGTTCGCGCCCACCGCGCCGAACCCGTTCCGGGTCTCGACCAAGGTCTCGTTCTCGATGCCGCGCGCGGGCCATGCCTCGCTCAAGCTCTATGACGTCGCGGGCCGCCTCGTTCGCACGCTCGAGGACTCCGACCTGCCGGCGGGCTCCCACTCGCGGGTCTGGGACAGGAAGACCGAGCGCGGCACGGTCGCGACCTCGGGCCTCTACTTCTATCGCCTCGAGGTCGACGGCAAGCGGTTCGGACAGAAGGTGATCCTCGCGCGCTGACGCGGGGCCCCGTTTGGGGGCGATCGGCTTTCCGCTTGCCTGACGGCAGGCCCGGAATCCAGCCGGCAGCAACGGAGACCGATCGTAGGCGACGGGCCGGGGAGCGATCCCCGGCCCGTTTGCCATTGGGTACTTGACTGGGAACGCGCAGTCCTAGAACCTTGTACGCGATTCGATTGCCGCTCGACCCGAGTCCCCTTTGCTCGGGAATCCGATCCATTGCGTTCCCGTCCGAGGAGCCTCCCGCATCATGCGCGTTCGCCCTTGCCCCGCGCCGGCGTGGTCCCATGCCGTCGTCGCCCTGCTTGCCCTGACCGTCCTTCCGTCCCTCGCCCCGGCCCAGCAGCGCATGCCGCTCGACGACCTCGAACGCGGCCTGAGCGCCGCCGAGTCCGGCCAGGAGATCCCGCTCTCGAACCGCCCGATGCCGCAGGTGCGTACCGTCAACGACCGCCTGCTCGATCGTGTGGGGCGCACCGCCGAGCCCAAGGCGTTCGCCCCACCCGAGGAATTCGGCGTCATCCTCGAGTACGAGGGGGGGCGGGTCGCGCTCGAGGCGGCGGGCGTGCGGGTGGTGAGCCAGGTCGGGAACCTCTTCACCGCGCGCATGCGGCGGGCGGAGATCTCCCGCCTGCGCACGGTGCGTGGGCTCCGTTCGGCGCGGCTGGCGAAGTACACGAGGCCCCACCTGAACAGCAGCCGGAGCGACGTCAACGCGGTCGCCGAGCAGAATCCCGTGGGGACGCCGCCGCTCTACAACGGGCGCGCGGGACGGGGCATGATCATCGGAGACATCGACTCGGGCATCGACTTCACGCGCGGCGATTTTGCGGACAGCCTCGGCAAGACCCGGATCCTCTTCATCTGGGACCAGACCGACCTCGCGGGCCCGGGGCCCTCAGGCTTCGGCTACGGCTCGGAGTGGACCAAGTCGCAGATCGACAACACGCCGGCCGCGGTGCGCCAGGTGGATACCGACGGCCACGGCACCGCCGTTGCCGGCGTCCTGATCGGCAACGGCTCGCTCACCGGCTGCGCCAAGCCGGCGTACCGCTACGTCGGCATCGCGCCGCTGGCGCAGTTCATCGAGGTCAAGACGGACTTCTCGGACGCGGGCATCATCGACGGCGTGAATTACATCTTCACCAGGGCCGCGGCGCTCGGGAAGGACGCCGTCGTCAACCTGTCGCTCGGCAGCCAGTCCGGCCCGCACGACGGCTCGGACAGCTTCCCGCTCGCGATCAGCGGCCTCACCGGCCCCGGGAAGATCGTCGTCGCCTCGGCCGGCAACGAGCAGGAAGACAAGATCCACGGCAAGCTGACGACCACCTCCACCACGCTCGGTGCCGATCGCTTCACGTTCTCGATCCCGAACCACACCAGGAACGCAGGCACGTTCAACGATTACGTGCTGATCTCGGGCTGGTACGACCCGGCATCGAGCTACACGATCAGGATCAAGGGTCCGCTTGCGACGGACACGCTCTCGGTCGGGCTCGGCCAGGCGAAGGACCGCTCGACCACGGGCGGCAAGATCTTCATGGTCAACCAGAACGCGATCTTCGGCTACGGCGGCACGAGCAAGGGGCGCCAGTTCGAGATCGAGCTCTACGATTCGATCGCGGCCAACGGTCCGCGCGTCGGGACCTGGGAGATCGACATCGTCTCCAACGGCGCGGGCAATCTCGGCAAGCGGGTCGACACCTGGATCTACGCCTCGCAACTCGGCGCGATCGGGGCGGCGGCAACCGTGGTGCTGGGCCTGGACAACACCACGATGGTCGGCTCCCCGGCCGACGGCGACAGCGTCTTCGCCGTGGCGGCGCATACGACCAAGGCGTCCTGGGCCTCCTGCACCCAGGGCGGCACGTGCAGTTACAGCGTTCCCCCGACGCTCGGCGCGATCGCCTCGTTCTCGTGCGTCGGGCCGCGGCGCGACGGCGTGCTCAAGCCCGAGATCTCGGCGCCCGGCTTCGGAGTGGCGACCACCCACTCGAACCAAGCGGCCGCGATCGGCATCTGCGGCGACGTCGACGACGGCGTCCACGAGGTCGAGGCCGGCACCAGCTTCTCGGCGCCGCACGTCGCGGCGGCGGCTTCGCTCTTCCTGTCGGCCTACCCCGGCTCCTCACCCAGCCGCGTCAAGCAGGCGCTCGAGGCCCACGCCAGGACCGACGCGTTCACCGGGGCGGCGCCGAACAACACCTGGGGCTTC
>JBKJOC010000482.1:0-4650 GCA_046595725.1 Candidatus Eiseniibacteriota bacterium | reverse complement strand
CCGGCGAAGACCGTGCTGTCGATGGTGCGCTACCAGATGGCCGAGCGCAGCAACGTCACGCTCGAGACCTACGAGCCGTCCGGTCGGTTGATCGAGCGGCATGTCCTTGGCCTCCAGGCCTCCGGCGTCAACCAGGTCCTGGTGTCGCGCAGCGCGACGGCGGGCGTGGTGTTCTACCGGCTGGTGATCAGCGATCCGGAAACCTCGGCCGAGCGTGCGACGCTCTCGGGCAAGCTCACATTCTTGAAGTGAGGCCACGCGCTTCCTATCTCACCCGGATCGTCGTCCTCGCCCTGGCGGGGGCGACGGCCGGGCTCCTCCAGATGCCCCTCGCGCAGGATGCCGCGTGGGCCGGCACCACCGGCAAGGTCGCGGGCAGGGTCGTCGACGCCAAGGGCCAGCCCCTGGTCGGCGTCAGCGTCGCCGTGCCCGCGCTCCGCTCCGGCGCGGCGACGGGCGCCGACGGCCGCTACACGATCTTGAACGTCCCCGCCGGCACCTACGACGTGCGCGTCAACCTGCTCGGCTATGGGGCGGTCACCACGACCGGCCTCGTTGTCTCCTCCGACATGACCGCGCGGCTCGATATCACGCTCAAGGAGTCCGCGGTCCAGCTCACCGAGGTGGTGGTCAAGTCGACCCGCCCGGTGGTCGACGTCAGCAAGACGACCTCGATCGCGAACGTGACTGCGGCCGAGATCGCGAAGCTTCCCGTGCAGGAGTTGCAGGATGTGGTGAACCTCCAGGCCGGCGTCGTCGACGGGCACTTCCGCGGCGGCCGCCTGGGTGAAGTCCAGTATCAGGTCGACGGCGTCTCGGTCAACAACGCCTACGACAACCGCTCGTCCCTCAAGCTCGACCGCTCGATCCTCGAGGAAGTGCAGGTCATCAGCGGCACGTTCGACGCCGAGTACGGGCAGGCCCAGAGCGGCGTCGTCAATGCGGTGCTCAAGCGGGGCGGGGACAAGTTTGCGTGGAACGCGGAGGCTTACGCCGGCGGCTATGTCTACCCCGGCGCCGGGGCCGCGCGCGCACTGCCCGACTTCTCGCTCCGGCCGGCCGCAATCCAGAACTTCCAGCTCGGCGTCAGCGGTCCGACGCCGCTGCCGCGCACGACCTACCTCCTCTCCGCGCGGCGCTCGACCGCGGACGGCTTCATCTACGGCGAGCGGCGCTTCTCGCCCGAGGGCGCAATCTTCCCCGGAACCGGGACCAACCCGATCCGCCTGGGCGACAGCACGACCGTGCCGCTGGCGGTGTCGCGCGAGTGGTCGGGCGTGTTCAAGGTCTCGAGCCGCATCCTTGCGAGCACCGAGCTGACCTACCAGGGCATCGTGAACCTGATCGACGCCCGGCGGGCCGACTGGGCGTTCCGCCTCAATCCCGACGGTCGCAACCGGCAGCACACCTACTCGATCGTCCACGGTCTCGACCTCAACCACACCATCGACAAGAGCCAGTTTTTCAACTTCAGCGCGCGCCAGAACTACTTCGACTACCACGACTGGGCGTTTGCGGACCTGTACGACGCGCGTTACGACACCGCGGGCAAGCTGCTCAACGATGCCGCGTACGAGGACGGCGCGTGGGTCGCGGGGGTGGACCCGGGCCGCTTCACGCAGAACACGAACACGCTGCTGTTCAAGGGCGCCTACGTTCGCCAGGCGAGCACGATCAGCCAGCTCAAGGCCGGCGGGGAGTTCCAGCTGCCGCGGGTTTCCTTCGGCACGCCGGGCTATATCCTGTTCTCGCCCGATGAGACCGGACGCGAGCAGATCAGCCGCCGGATCGACGATCCGCCGACGTTCCCCGGCGAACGGCTCTACTTCCCGATGCTGGCCTCGGCGTTCGCCCAGAATCAGCTCGAGCACGACGACATGACGATCCGCGCCGGCGTCCGCTTCGACCTGTTCAACGCGCGCTCGACGGTGCCGAGCGACCTGGCGAACCCGGCGAACGACCTCGCGGGCCAGCCGCTGTCGACGCCGCAGTCGACCACCGCCAAGTACGCGGTCTCCCCGCGCATCGGCGTGTCCTGGCCGACCGGACCCAGGGCGGCGGCGCACTTCGCCTACGGTCATTTCGCGCAGTTTCCGTCCTTGAACGACATCTTCCGGAACGCCGACTACTCGATCCTCGCGGGCCTCCAGGCCGACCCCACGCAGGAGGCGAAGAAGGGCGTGCTCGGCAACCCCGACATCAAGCCCGAGCGCACCGTGCAGTACGAGGCGGGCTACAAGCAGGCGGTGTCGGAGAACCTGGGCGTCGACCTGACGGTGTTCTACAAGGACATCAGGGACCTCCTCGGAGTCGAGTTCATCGAGATGTACAACGGCGCGCAGTACGCTCACCTGACCAACATCGACTTCGGCGGCGTGCTCGGGTTCACGCTCGCCTTCGACTTGAGGCCGACCGGCCCGTTCGCCATGACGCTCGACTACACCTGGCAGAATGCGCGCGGCAACTCGAGCGACCCGCGCGAGACCCAGACCCGGGCCGCGGCGGGCGAGGATCCGCGCCCGCGCCAGATCCCGTTCAACTGGGACCAGCGCCACACCGTGAACCTGACCGCGAGCATGTCGAAGCCGGGGAACTACACGCTGGCCGGGATCGTGAAGGCCGGCACTGGCCAGCCCTATACGCCGTCCGTCACCGGTGGGTTCGGTTCCGGGCTCGAGGCCAACACGGGGCGAAAGCCGGCGTTCATGATCGTCGACCTGAGGGCCGAGAAGTCGCTCGGGATCGCCGGCCTGCCGGCCAGCCTGTTCGCCCGCGTCTTCAACCTGATGGACAGCCGCTTCGCCAATGGCTCCGTGTACTCGACCACCGGGAGTCCCTACTACTCGCGCTTCCCGGAAACCGACCGCGCGGAGCTCAGAAACCCGACTCGCTACTACGCGCCGCGCCGCATCGAAGTCGGCTTGAACCTGGCGGGCACAAAGGGAGGCAAGCCGTGAGGCGCCTCCTACCGTTGGGTCTCCTCCTGCTGCTCCTCGCGCCTTCCGCGCGCGCCCAGACGCCGCTGCCGACGACGCCGCCCGCGCTGCGCGGCCGTGCCGACGCCGAGCGCCAGGGCACGCACGACGCGGCGCGCATCCGCACCTCGTTCTGGAACTTCGGCATGGTGGGGGACTACCCGGCCGATCCGGGCAGCGTCGACCTTTCGGTGTTCCACTCGGTCGAGGTGCCCAAGGGTTCGGGCATGAACTACTCCGACGGCATCACGCCGTTCGTCCTCTCGCGTGTGCTGACGACCGGGGGCGTGCCTGCCTACATCATGGAGACGGGGTTCCGCGAGCGCCAGGCGCTGAGCCCGTTCTCGAACCAGGTCATGCGCTTCGAGCCCAGGCCCGGTTACTTCCAGCCGGATCCGTCGATCAACCGCGGACGCTCGCCCGCGATCAGCAACGACCCGCGCACGTGGCCACAGACCTGGCTCGACAAGGCGTCGGACCCCGACGATCCGGGCTGGAACGGGAGCTGGAACGGCTACTTCGGCAAGCGGCCGGCGGCCGACCAGGAGAGCTTTACCGTCATGGACGACCAGTACTACGACGCGTTCAACTACTACCCGGACAGCCGCGACTCGACCCGGCGCGGGCTCGGGCTGCGGGTCCAGGTGCGCGGCTTCCAGTGGTCGAACCCGCAGGCCGGCAATGTCATCTTCTGGCACTACGACATCACCAACGAGAGCACGACCGATTACGACGACAACATCATCTTCGGGCTCTACATGGACTCGGGCGTGGGCGGCTCGGGCATTTCGTGCGACGGCATCTTTGAATCCGACGACGACAATGCGTTCTTCGACAAGAGTTCGCGGCTCAACCTGGTCTACACCTGGGACAAGTTCGGCCACGGGCGCGACCTCTCCGGCAACTGCGGCCGCACGGGCTACCTGGGCTACGCCTACCTCGAGACGCCGGGCAACCCGTTCAACACCATCGACGACGACGAGGACGGCGCGCTCGACGAGCGCCGCGACGGCGGCCCGGGGACCCTGATCGAAGGCGAAGCGGCGATCAACGCCTACATCGATGCGAACTACGACCGCGCCCGGTTCGAGACCGCCTACGGCCCGCTCGCCAACCGCCCCGCGTTCAAGTCCGGCCGCTGGTGGACCGGCGACGAGGACATGGACTGGCGCGCCGAGTTCAACGACTACGGCACGGACGGGCTGCCCGAGACCAGGGACACGGGCGAGGGCGACGGCATCCCGACTGCCGGGGAACTCAACTTCGACGGCACCGACCTCAACGAGTCGGACCAGATCGGCCTGACCGGCTTCAAGATGAACCGCATCAAGTCGGGCGTGGGCAATCCGGACCCGACGTCGGACAACGTGCTGTTCTACACGGACAGCAACAACTGGCCGCAGCGCCTGTACGACAAGTTCACCGACCCGAACGTTGCGGCGCGCTTCGACTCGGCGCTGGCGGCGAACTACAACCTGGGATTCCTGTTCGCTTCCGGCCCGTTCACGCTCAAGGCCGGCCAGACCGAGCGCTTCAGCCTCGCGCTCGCCTACGGCGCGAACCTGTCGGACCTGCGCAGCACGGTCGCGACCGTGCAGCAGATCTACAACGCCAACTACCAGTTCGCGGTTCCGCCCCCGATGCCCACCCTCACCGCCGAGGCGGGGGACGGCGT
>JBKJOC010000277.1:0-3920 GCA_046595725.1 Candidatus Eiseniibacteriota bacterium | reverse complement strand
GCTGGGGATCATCCTCTATGAACTCGCCACGGGCCGCAGACCCTTCACCGGCGACAGTTCTGCCGAAGTTGCGTCTTCGATCCTGCGAGACCTCCCCGCGCCGCTCTCGCAAGTCCGGGCGGACGTTCCGGGCGATCTCGAGCGGATCGTGAGCCACTGCCTGGAGAAGAGTCCCCGGGAGCGCGCGCAGACGGCGCTCGACGTGAACAACGAGCTCCGCCACCTGCGAAAGGTTCTGGAACGTGGGGAGCCCGAGAAGCGGGCGCCGGAGAAGGTCGCCTCGATCGCGGTGCTGCCGTTCGTGAACCGCAGCGCCAGCGCGGACGACGAGTACTTCTCCGACGGGCTGGCCGACGAGTTGCTGAACGTGCTCGCGAAGATCCGGGGTCTGCGGGTGACGGCGAGGTCCTCCTCGTTCCACTTCAAGGGCAAGGGCGCGACCGTTGCCGAAGTCGGCAAGATTCTCGGCGTCGCCACCGTGCTCGAGGGCAGCGTCCGCAAGGCGGGCAACCGGGTGCGCATCTCCGTGCAGCTCGTCAAGGTCGCCGACAGCACGCAACTCTGGTCGGAGACCTACGACCGGACACTCGAGGACATCTTCGCGGTGCAGGACGACATTGCCCAATCGGTCGTCAAGGAACTCCGCACGACGCTCCTGGGCCAGGAGCCCGACTCCGACGCGAGCGGACAAGCGAAGGCCGAGGTGGCGAAGGCGGCGAAAGGGCGCAGCACCGACGCCGAGGCGCAGCGGCTTTACCTCCTGGCCCGGCACCTCGTCGAGCGCCTCACTCGGGAGGACACGGCGAAGGCGATCGGGTACCTACACCAGGCGCTGGCGCTGGAGCCCGCGTTCGCACTTGCCTGGGCGTGGTTGGGGGTGGCTTGCATGCGGCAGGCCAACTTTGCCTGGCACCCCACGGCCGACGCGATGGCGCGCGCCCGCGAGGCCATCGCGAAGGCGCTCGCGCTGGAGCCGGATCTGGCGGAAGGACACGCGGCGATGGGATGGCTTCAGGCGGCCTTTGACTGGGACTTCCGCGGGGCGCAGACGTCGTATGCACGCGCGCTGGAACTTGCGCCCGGGAATGCCGTGGCGCTTCGCTTGGCCGGCGTGTTGGAGAAGAGCATCGGCCCACTCGATGAGGCGATCCGGCTGACGTCCCTGGCGCTCGAGCACGATCCGCTGAGCGCGATTGCCTATACCAACCTTGGGAAGTTCCTCGAAGCTGCGGACCGCCTCCCGGAGGCGGAAGCGGCATTTCGGAAGTCGCTCGAGATCTCCCCGCAGGGGGCAGGAGTGCACGGCTTCCTCTCCCTGGTGCTTCTCGCCCAGGGAAGGAGTGAGGATGCACTGGCCGAGGCGACTCTTGAGTCAGATGAGGGCTGGCGCCTTTGGGCGCTGGCTTGCACTTACCACGGAGTGGGCCGCGCGGCGGAATCGGATGCGGCGCTCCGGGAGTTGATCGAGAAATACGCGGAGGGCGACGCCTACCAGGTTGCAATCGTGTACGGCATTCGCGGCGAGGCGGATTCGGCCTTCGAGTGGCTGGAGCGGGCCTGCGCGCAGCGGGACGGCGGTCTCCCAGCAATGCGTTCCGAGCCGAGGTTGCGTTCCCTCGTCGGCGATCCGCGGTGGGGTGCACTTCTGAAGAAGGTGGGGCTTGAGGGGTCGCGGTTCTCCGCGGAGATTGCCCCGATTCCGTAGACAGTTCGGCTACGCTGCCTGAGTTGCTCGCGCCGTCACGAATGCGGCCGGCCTGACCCGACCAGCCCCCGCAACGCAAAAGCCTCCCCCGCCCGCAGGCAAGGGAGGCTCAGACCGCACACAGCCACATTTGGCTCCGCGGATTGGTCAGTCTGCGAACCAGCCTTGGACCATGCAAATCCCCAAATTCCGAACCCTTAGCAAATTAGGCCACGCTGACTTTCCAGTCGCTGTTTTGTGGCTTGGCAGACAATTTGAGCTGCAGCTTGCGACGCTCGATGTGTGCGAGCAAATCGAGAATGTCCGGTGGATAATGCTCGACGGGGGGATTCGTCACGACCATTAGCCTCAGGGCCCGATCTGCGGACGGCCCGATCTTTTCTCGGTCATTCTCCCAGCGCGACGTGGTTTCGCGGGTGACCCCTATGCGCGCAGCAAAATCCTCTCCCGACCATCCCAGCCACTTCCTTAGGTGCCGGATCTCCGCCCCAAGAAGTCGGGTCGGCTTCCGCACAATGGCAAGTGAAATTGCACGGTGCAGGCCCAGGACTCGCGGAATAGCTACCTCCACTTCCGCGCACTTGGGGCAACGCCGGACCTCGACCCCCTTCAACAGGACCCGCAGGCCCTTAGCGGGTTCGTAGGGATAGTCCTCACGCTTCATTCGCATCTCACTGCCACACTGCATGCAAGCCATTTGTCACCTCGTTTGGCGGGGCTCCGAGCCATCAACTCGAGGAGCCGCTATCGCCGGGGTTTGATCCTCCATGCTGTGACGGGCACGAACTCCTCTGCCGAGCGAAAAGCGATCACCACGGTTATGTGATTGGTCTGAACTCGGTACCGCCAAGTACCTGCCTCGAACCCGCCCAGCGCGCAAACACCCGCCCGAAGTACGTTCAGGCAATCTGCGGACTCAAGCTCGTCCTTAGCCATCTCGTCCGCGGCGTGCTTTGAGAAGATTTAGACACCCTCATTGAGGATGGCGCGAATGAGCTGCTTCGCATGGGCAGGCGAGAGGGGCTCCTTGAGCACGACGTGATAATACCGCACTTGTGAGGAAAGCGCAAATGAGCGAAATGAAGCCTTTTGGGGCCGAATTGCGCCTTCCACGTCGATCAGCAACGTGTGCCGCAAGGTCAGGGCGGATCGAATCGAACGCGGGATGGAACAGCGGCTGGACGATCCTCAGCGACCGAACGTCGAGTCCTGACCTTCCAGGGCAGCCGGTCCGATCGACCAGAGCCGCCCCCGCCGCCACCGCCCCGCCTCCGTGCTGCGAAGCCCCGGGATTGCGGTCTCGGCGGTCTGGTTCAGCGTGCTGAAGCACGGCCTACCACCGGCCAGGACGCGCGGCGCATAGGCCGCCAGCTCGCCTGCGTTCTCCGTCAACACGATGTCGACGTCGTCCCGCAGCCGCTCGGCATGACGCATGTATTCCATCGGCATGCCCTCGGTCCAGTTGCTGAGGAGGATGGCGCCGGGCGGCAGCGCGCCCATGACGCCGCGGCCGTAGTCGTCCCACGAGCGGTCGGGGACGAGCGGATTCCACTCCCCGGGCAGGCGCGCCCAGGTTGAGGCCAGCAGTTCCGGACCACGAAAGGGTGACGGCATCGCCAGCCGCGCCAGGGGCGCCAGGACGAGCAGGAGAGCAACCGCCCCGCCCAGCCACTGCCGGCGCTCCGCCAGGGCGGCGAGTCCCACGCTCGCGGCGATCGCCAGGATCCACAGGCCGTAGATGAAGTAGGTGGCAGCGATGTCGAAGGAGATCGCGGCGTACCAGATGAGGAACACGCAGCTCGCGAGCCAGGTCGCGAGCAGGAGCGCTTCGAGCTCGCGGCGCCGCACGAGGAGGTACGCTCCGTACGCGGCCAGAGGCAGTCCGAGGATGAAGTACTCGTTCAGCACCAGGTCGAAGACGACGGAGCGAAAGCGCTGCAGAGTGTTGCGCAGCCCGTGGATCTCGCCCTTGCTGCCCAGATACTGGCGCCCGGAGAGCAGGCAGACCACGCGCCCGGCGCGCGCCGAAAGGGAGAGTGTCGGCTGGGCATCGCGCTCGGGACCGGGGATGGTCTTGAGCGCGAGATAGTTCATCGGTCGGTCGGGCCGATCCTGCGCGATGAAGTATCCCAGGGGCGCAAGTCCGGCCAGGAAGCCGGCGCACAGCGCGGCGATGACCAGCCCGCGCAACCGACCCGCCCGCCACGCCGCTACC
>JBKJOC010000267.1:0-4755 GCA_046595725.1 Candidatus Eiseniibacteriota bacterium | reverse complement strand
TTCGACGCCCCGTCGCCGACGTTCTTCAACGCCTGGATCTGGCGCTACGCGTTCGTGGCCCGATGGCTGCCCGACGCCCTGGCGCGCTTCGAGCTCAAGCCCGAGGTCGAGTTCCTGCGCACGCCGGACTTCGGCGGCCTGGACTCGGGCGCGAGTCCAGAGGACCGGACTGCGGTCGCCAACGAGGAGTACGACCAGTTCGCGCTCATGGGCGAGGCCGAGCGGCTCGGCGCGCGGACCTGGTGGTGGGGGAGCCTGGGGGGCGGACACCGCCGCTACCTCGATGACGGGGTCGATCCGAACGACCTCTCTTCGCGCTCGAGCTTCTGGTACGCGGAAACCTCGGGATATGCCGAGCATCGGCTGAGCGAGCGCCTGAGGATCCGGGCGACGGCGGACTTGCGCCTGGAAATCCACCGGGTTCGCGCGGACGACCTGACCAGCCTCGATCTCACACTCGACCTGCGGGCGCGGCTGTAGCGGGCGCCGGCTCGGGCCAAATCGGTTAGGATGAGCCGGTGCGCCCGGCGGCCTCGCCGGGCCCTAGGCGGGTCATTCAGGGAGGAATCATGGCCGGGCATCGCGGTTGGATCATCGCGCTCGTCGTCGTCTTCGGGCTCGCCGGTGCGGGGCTGGTCGCGCTCGGACTCCTGCTGTCGGAGAAAAAGGTCGAGGTCAAGCCGGCGACAACGCTGGTGCTCGACTTCCGGGACGAGGTCATCGAGGAGCCGCCGGCCGGCGCACGCAGCCGCCTCTTCTACAAGGAGACCCCCACCCTCTGGGACCACCTGCGAGCGCTCGACCACGCGGCGCGCGACCCCCATGTCGAGGCGGTGCTGCTGCGGATCAACGGCATCAACATGGGCTGGGCCAAGTCCGAAGAGTTGCGTGAGAAGCTGATCGAGCTCGAGGAGAAGGGCAAGAAGGTCGTCGCCTACATCGAGGGTGGCGAAGACCAGGACTACCTGCTGGCGAGCGCGGCCGACGAGATCTACATGGCGCCGAACTCGAACCTCTATCTCGACGGAGTCGCGACCGAGGCGATGTACTTCAAGACCACGCTCGACAAGCTCGGCATCCAGGCGGACATGGAGCACATCGGCGAATACAAGGACGCGGCCGAGCCGCTCACGCGCACCACCGGATCGGACGCTTCACGCGAGGCTTCGGCCGCCCTGCTGGACCAGGCATGGAACACGCTCGTGGCCGGGATCAGCGAGAGCCGCGGACTCGACAGCACCGCGGTCGCGCACCTGATCGACCAGGGACCTTACAACTCGCGCCAGGCGTTCGCCGCCGGGCTGGTCGACAGCCTGCTCTACCCCGACGAGTTGGAGGCGCTCCTGCCCGGCGGCGAGGGCGGCGAGCAGATCGGCCTTGGCGACTACCTCGCGACGCTGCCCGACGTCGAAGGGCCACAGGCCGCGCCAAGGATCGCGATCCTCCATGCCACTGGCACGATCGTGTCGGGCAAGAGCGGCGCCGACCCGGTGTGGGGACGCACGGTGGGCTCGGACTCGTTCATCGACGCGCTCGAGGAGGCGAAGCACGAGGACGGAGTCAGGGCGATCGTGGTGCGGATTGACAGCCCGGGCGGCGAGGTCTACGCCTCCCACCTGATGTGGCGCGCGCTCAGAAAGGCCTCCGAGGACCTGCCGGTGGTGGCCTCATTCTCCGACCTCGCGGCCTCGGGCGGCTATTACCTCGCGATGGGCGCGGATACGATTGTCGCCGACGACGCGACCCTGACCGGTTCGATCGGCGTGGTCGGCGGCAAGTTTGATCTCAAGGGTCTGTACGACAAGCTGGGCGTCAACGTGGAGAGCCAGTCGCGGGGACAGAACGCGGAGTGGCTCACCTCGTCCCGGCCCTTCACGCCCGCCGAGCGCGAGCGCTACATCGCCGAGATGTTCGAGGAGTACAGGACGTTCGTGGGCATCGTGGCGGAGAACCGCGGGACGGTCGCCGAGGAGGTCGACAGCCTGGCGCGCGGCCGGGTGTGGACCGGCGGTCAGGGTTTCGAGAACGGGCTGGTGGACGAGATCGGCGGACTCGAGAAGTCGATCGAGATCGCCAAGGGCATGGCCGGCCTTAGGAAGACCACCGACGTTCGCGTCGAGATCTTCCCGCGCGTCAAGAAGACGTTCCTCTCCGAATTCCTCTCGCGCGCGTTGAGCGAGGACGAGCTCGACGATTTTGCGCGCGCCGGCAGCGGCCCGGATTCCCGGCTGTGGAACGCCTGGGCGCGCCGTCCCGCCGAGCTCCTGGGAGCACTCTCGCGGCTCTCGCCCGCGCGGCCGCTCGCGCTCCTGCCCTTTCGGATCCGGGTCCACTAGGCGCGCAGCGCGTGAAGCTCGATTCAGCGCGCGAACTCAAGCAGATCCTCCTCGCCCAGGGTGGCGCCGCCCCGGGCGCGACCGTGCTCGCCTCGTTCCCACGCGGGGGCGAGCGGCCCGGCCGGGCCCTGCCCGTCGCGCTGGGCATCGGGGGCACGCGGCGCTCCTACCGAATTGCAGTCCGCATTCACGATCCCTTCCCCGGGCTTTTACCCTGGCTCGAGCGCGTGCGCGCGCTGGCTCGCGGCGAAGTCGATGTCCGGGTGATCGGGAAGATCCTGCCGCAGTCGGTGTGGAGCGTCGCGCGGCACCGGCCGCTCGCACCCGGCAGCTCAATCGGTCACGCGCGGGTGAGCGCCGGCACGCTGGGCGCGTTCGTCGAGGAGGCGAAGGGCGGCGGGCGCTTCGTGCTCTCGAACAATCATGTCCTGGCCGACGAGGACCGCGCGACCAAGGGCGATCCCGTCCTCCAGCCCGGGCGCGCCGACGGCGGCCGGGCTCCGGCCGACGTGGTCGCCCGCTTCGAGCGCGCGGTCCGGCTCCGGAAGTCGGGCAACCGGGTGGATGCGGCGCTCGCACGCCTCGAGGATGGCGTCGAGTTCGACGCCGCGCGCCTCCATGGGCTCGGGGCGCTGCTCGAGCCGCGCGCGTTGCCGCTTCTGCCCGGTGATCGGGTCGCGAAGCTCGGGCGCACGACCGGCGTGACGCGCGGCGTCGTGAGCGCGGTCGAAGTCGATCGCGTGATCGTCGGCTACGAGCAGGGGGAGAAGCGCTTCGATGACCAGCTCGAGATCTCGCCGCTGGGCCGCGCGCCGTTCAGCCGCGGCGGCGACTCGGGCTCGCTGATCGTGGACGCGGGGCGGCACCCGTCGGCGCTGCTGTTCGCCGGCAACGACGCCGACTCGACCTATGCCCATCCCCTTCTTGCCGTCCTCACCGCCCTGCGCGTCCGCCTGCTCGGCGTCGATGCGGGGGCAGTCCCGGCCGTGCGGACGCCCGTGCACTCCGAGGCGCGGCGGCAGGCGCAGGCGGTCTTTGCCGCGCACGGGCGCGTGATCGGAGTGGGCATGACGAGCCGGGGCGGCCGGCCCGCGCTCAAGGTCAACTTCGCGCAGGCTCCGCGCGCCCGGGCACGCATGCCGAAGAAGGTCCTCGGACTGCCGGTCGTCGTTGCGGTGGTCGGGGAGATCCGGAAGCAGGAGACCTAGGAAACGAGCGCGATCGTCAGACCGTCGTGGCCCTTGACGCCCACGGTCTGGATCGTGGTCGCGAACACGCGGTCCTCCCGCGCCAGAAGTTCGTGAAACCGCCGCATGGCGACGACGTTCGCGTCTCCGCTCGCTTCCTCGAGCACCGCGCCGCTGCGCACCACGTTATCGACGACGATCACGCCGCCCGGTCGGGTGAGCGCGAGCGCGGCCATGAAGTACGCGGCCGTGTTCGGCTTGTCGGCGTCGATGAACACGAGGTCGAACGGGCCCCTGAGAGCGGGCAGGGTCTTAAGCGCAGGGCCGACCCGCACGTCCACGCGATCGGCCAGCCCGGCGTGGTCGAGGTTCGCCTGCGCAACCGCGGCATGGAGCGCGTTGGCCTCGAGCGTGACCAGCCTGCCGCCCTCGGGCAGCGCGCGGGCCAGGTGAATCGTGCTGTAGCCGCCGAGCGTGCCGATCTCGAGGATCGCGCTCGCAGAAACCATGCGCGCGAGCATGAAGAGCAGTCGACCCTGGTTCGGCGCCACGTCGATCGCCGGCAGGCCCGCGCGCGCATTGGCCGCGAGCGCCTCCTCGAGCACGGGATCGGGCGCATGCAGGTGGCCGGCAAACCACTGGTCGACGGCGGACCACAACGGGTCCTTCACGGTCGCCAGACGAGCCTCGCGACGCGCCGCGCGCCCGCAAACTCGAGCACACCGAAATAGACCCCGGATGGTGCGGTGCGCTGCGACTGGTCGCGCCCGTCCCACACCACGCGCTGTTCGAGCGCGTCCGAGGCCTTGAGGCTGCGAATCCGGCGCCCGGCCGCGTCGACGATGGTGACGCGTGGCCGGCCGGCATGCGGCAGGGCGAGCGCGAACGAGGCGCCGCCGCGCGCGGGATTGGCGCCGGACAGCGCGAACGAGAGGCGAGGCACGGGCGCGGGTGCGGCCGTGACGATGCCTGGCTTGACGATCGAGAAGCTGTCCCGAACCGCGCCAAGGTCATCGAGGAACACCGCATCCAACTCGTTCCCGCGCACGTCGATGACCATCGAGCCGAGCACGTTGAGCGAGGTCGCCATCGCCGGGTGATTGAGCGTGCCGCCCGAGGCCTGCGCCGAGCTGCCGGCGACCGCGACCACCTCGCCCTCGTGCGCGGCCGGCGTCGGGCTCGACTTCTGGTAGGCGCCGTCGCCGCCGCGCCGGCCGTCGCCCGGGTCGAGG
>JBKJOC010000250.1:0-6719 GCA_046595725.1 Candidatus Eiseniibacteriota bacterium | reverse complement strand
TCCCGCTGCAATGGGACCAGAAGAACCGGCAGGACCGCGAAGTGCGCGCCAAGCAGGCGCTGGTCGAGCAGGCGATCGCGCAAAAGGACGATGCGCTGCGCGCGCACGCAGCCGAGGTGCGCGTGATGCTGAACGAATGGGAAAACAGCCGCGAGCGCCAGGGGCGCTACCGGCGCGAGCTCATTCCACTGGCCCATGAGCGGAGCGACGCCTTGCTCACGGCGTACCGCGGCGGCAAGGCCAGCCTGGCCGACGTGCTGGCCGGACGCCGCGGCGAAATCGAGGTGCAGCTGCAGGCGCTGCAGCTCGAAGCGGATACCGCGCGCCTCTGGGCGCAACTCAATTTCCTTTTTCCCGACAACGGGACAGCCGGTCGATCGCTGCCGCACAAGGACATGAAATGAACGCCAGACTTCCACTCATTGTCCTCGCTGTTCTGGGGCTCGCGGCCGGCGGCTATGGCCTCTATTGGCTGGGCATGGACCAGGGCAGGAAAGCGGGCGCCCCGACGCCGGCCGCCGATCCGGGAACGAACGCGGTCGCCGCCAACGCAGCAGCCGACAGGAAGGTCCTGTACTGGCACGACCCGATGATGCCGGGCCAGAAATTCGACAAGCCGGGCAAGTCGCCTTTCATGGACATGCAGCTGGTGCCGGTCTACGCCGGCGACGCGGACGACGAAGGCAAGGTGAGCGTGAGCGCGCGCGTCCAGCAGAATCTCGGCGTGCGCACCGCCGAGGTCGTCAAGGGCGCGCTGGCCGCGACGCTCGAGGCAGTCGGCAGCGTTGCCTTCAACGAGCGCGACGTGGCGCTCGTGCAGACCCGCAGCAACGGCTTTGTCGAAAAGCTCTCGGTGCGCGCGCCGCTCGACGCAGTGCGGAAGGGGCAGGTCCTGGCCGAGCTGTACGTGCCGGAGTGGGTCGCGGCGCAGGAGGAATACCAGTCCGCCCGGCGCATCGCCGCGCAGGCCGCCGGATTGGCGCCGATCGTCGACGCGGCGCGCCAGCGCATGCGGCTGGTCGGGCTGTCCGACGAGCAGATTCGCACGATCGAAACGTCCGGAGTCGTGCAGGCGCGCTTCACGGTCGTCGCGCCGATCGGCGGCGTCATCACGGAACTGGCCGCGCGCGAAGGCATGACGGTGATGGCCGGTGCGCCCCTGTTCCGGATCAACGGCCTGTCGACGGTCTGGGTCAATGCGGAGGTGCCGGAAAGCGCCGCGGCGCAGGTGCGCCCGGGCACTGCAGTGGAAGCCCGCACGCCGGCTGTGCCGGGCACGGTGTTCCGGGGCAAGGTCGGCGCGATCCTGCCGGAAGTGAACGTCGCCACGCGCACGCTGAAGGCGCGGGTCGAGATCGCGAATCCGCGTGGCCAGCTGTCGCCCGGCATGTTCGCCACCGTGACTTTCGCGCCGGCGCGGCGCAGCGAGATGCTGCTCATCCCGACCGAAGCGGTGATCGCCACCGGCAAGCGCAATGTCGTGATGGTCGCGGCCGGCGACGGCAGGTTCGCGCCGGTCGACGTCGAACTCGGCGCGGAAAGCAACGGCCAGACCGAAGTAAAGAAAGGACTCGCGGCCGGGCAGAAAGTCGTCGTCTCGGGACAGTTCCTGCTCGACTCCGAAGCGAGCCTGCGCGGCACCACGGCGCGCATGAACGAGCCGCCGCCCGTAGACGCACCCGTCAAGGGCGCCGGGGACGTGCATCGTAGTGTCGGCAAGGTCGAAGCCATTGACAAGGACGAAGTCACGATTTCGCATGAAGCCATTCCTTCGCTCAAATGGAGTCCGATGACGATGGGCTTCAAGCTTCCCCCTGCCGGCCTGCCCAAGTCGATCGCCGTGGGAGACAGCGTTACGTTTGAGTTGCGTGCGGCGAAGGATGGCGCGTTCGAAATTGTCAGTATCGCGCCCCGCGCCGGCAGTCCGGCCACCAGCACAGGCACCGGCACTCGCACCGCCCCGGTCGCCGCGCCCACCGCCTCCACGGCCCCCGCCGCCAAGCCGGACGCGCACCCAGCAGGGGCGCACAAGTGATCGCACGGATCATTCGCTGGTCGATCGGCAATCGCGCGCTCGTGCTGCTGGCGACCCTCGGCCTGGCGGCGTGGGGCATCTGGTCGATGTCGCGCACGCCGCTCGATGCGCTGCCCGACCTGTCCGACGTGCAGGTGATCATCCGCACCGCGTACCCGGGGCAGGCGCCGCAGATCGTCGAGAACCAGGTGACGTATCCGCTGACGACGACGATGCTGTCGGTGCCCGGCGCGAACACGGTGCGCGGCTACTCGTTCTTCGGCGACTCGTTCGTCTACATCCTGTTCGACGACGGCACCGATCCGTACTGGGCGCGCTCCCGCGTGCTCGAGTATCTCAACCAGGTGCAGTCGCGCCTCCCAGCGGAAGCCCGCCCGGCGCTGGGCCCCGATGCGACCGGCGTCGGCTGGGTCTACGAGTACGCGCTGGTCGACACCAGCGGCCAGCACGACCTCTCGGACCTGCGTGCGCTCCAGGACTGGTCGGTGCGCTACCAGCTGCAGAGCGTTGACGGCGTCGCGGAAGTCGCATCGGTGGGCGGGTTCGTAAGGCGCTTCGAGGTCGTGCTCGACCCGGCGCGGCTCGCCGCCTACGGCGTGACCATCGACGAGGTCAAGGAGGCGATCCGCAAGACCAGCAAGGACTCGGGCGCGGGCGTGCTCGAGGTCGCCGAGCACGAGGTGATCGTGCGCGGCAAGGGCTACGTCACCACGCTGGCCGACCTGGCGGCCACGCCCCTGCGCGCCGGCGCGGGCGGGACGCCGGTGACGATCGCGCAGTTGGGCGCGGTGCGGATGGGTCCCGAGCCGCGGCGCGGGATCGCGACGCTCGACGACCTGGGCGAGGTCGTGGGCGGCGTGGTGGTGATGCGGCAGGGTCAGAACGCGCTGTCGGTGATCCAGGGCGTCAAGACGCGCCTGGCGGAGGTTGCGCGCACGCTGCCGGCCGGCGTGCGGATCGTGCCGACCTACGACCGCTCGACCCTGATCGAGGGAGCGGTCCACACGCTCACCAGCCGGCTGATCGAGGAGATGGTGATCGTCAGCCTCGTGATCCTGCTGTTCCTGTTCCACTTCCGGAGCGCACTCATCCCGATCCTGTCGCTGCCGGTGGCGGTCGTGCTGGCGTTCCTGGCGATGAAGGTCCAGGGCGTCAACGCCAACCTGATGTCGCTCGGCGGCATTGCGGTCGCGATCGGGGCGATGGTCGACGCGTCGATCATCATGATCGAGAACGTGCACAAGCGGCTCGAGGAGTGGGAAAGCGCCGGCCGGCCGGGCGCGCGCGAGCCCGTGATCGTGCACGCGCTGCAGGAGGTGGGGCGGCCCGTGTTCTTCGCCCTGCTCGTGATCGCCGTGTCCTTCCTGCCCGTGTTCACGCTCGAGGCGCAAGAGGGGCGGCTGTTCCGCCCGCTGGCGTTCACCAAGACCTGGGCGATGACGTTTGCGGCGCTGCTCGCCGTCACGCTGACGCCCGCGCTGGCAATGTTCCTGGTGCGCGGCAAGATCCGGCCCGAGAAGGACCAGCCGGTGGCGCGCTTCTTTATCCGCGCCTACACGCCAGTCCTGCGCTGGACGGTGTCGCATCGCCGCTGGGTCATCCTGGGCGCGGTGCTCACGGTGCTCTCGACCATCCCCGCGTTTCTTTCGCTCGGGGTCGAGTTCATGCCGCCGCTCAACGAGGGGACGTTGCTCTACATGCCGACTGCGCCGCCGGGCATGTCGGACACCGAGGCTTCCGCCGTCCTGCAGCGCATGGGGCGCCTGCTCAAGGACGTTCCCGAAGTCGAGCGCGTCTTCGGCAAGATCGGCCGCGCGCGCACGGCGACCGACCCGGCGCCGCCGGGAATGGTCGAGACCGTGATCTCGCTCCGGCCCGAGCGCGAGTGGCGCAAGGGCATGACGTGGGAGAAGCTCGTCGCCGAGATGGACAAAAAGGTCAGCATCCCAGGCATGCCGAACCTGTGGTGGATGCCGATCCAGACCCGAAACGAGATGCTCGCGACCGGGGTGCGGAGCGCGGTCGGCATCAAGGTGTTCGGCCCGGACCTGGCGTCGATCGAGCGCACGGCGCTCGAGGTCGAGGAGGCGGTGCGGGACGTGCCGGGAGTGCGCAGCGCGTTTGCCGAGCGGCTGACCGGCGCCACCTACTTCGACGTCACCGTCAGGCGCGAGGACGCCGCGCGCTACGGGCTCTCGGTCTCGGACATCGAGGACGCGGTCGAGGCCGCGGTGGGAGGGGTCAACGCGGGCTCGACCGTCGACGGCCGCGCGCGCTACGCGATCGCCGTGCGCTACGCGCCGGAATTGGGCGACACCCCGGAAGCGCTCGCGCGCGTGCTGGTGGCTTCGCCCTCGGGCGTCCAGGTTCCGCTGGCGCAGGTCGCCACGCTCGCGTTCTCGCCCGGGCCGCCCATGATCCAGGACGAGGACGGACAGCTCGTCGGGCTGGTGTCGCTCGACGTCGCGGGTCGGCCACTCGATCGCGTGGTGCACGACACCAAGGAACGCGTCGCGGCCCAGGTGCGCCTCGCGCCGGGAACCCGGCTTGAATGGGCGGGCCAGTTCCAGCACCTCGTGCGCGCGGAACGGCGGCTCGCCTGGGTGGTGCCGCTGACGCTGCTGCTGGTCTGCCTCCTGCTCTGGCTCAACCTGCGCTCGTGGCCCGAGACCGCGATCGTGCTGATGGCGGTGCCGTTCTCCCTCGTGGGCGCGGTGTGGCTGGTGTGGCTGCTCGGGTTCAACATGAGCGTCGCCGTGTGGGTGGGCATGATCGCGCTCGCCGGGCTCGATGCCGAGACCGGCACGCTCATGCTCCTCTACCTCAATCTTGCGTACCGGAAGCGCATGGAGGAGGGCCGGCTGCGCACGCGGGGCGACCTCGCCGAGGCGATCGTCGAGGGCGCCGCCCACCGGATCCGGCCCAAGCACATGACCGTCTTCGCAATCCTCTTGGGGCTCCTGCCGATCCTGTGGGGCCATGGCGCGGGATCGGATGTCATGCAACGCATCGCCGCGCCCATGGTGGGCGGGGTGGTATCTTCCTTTTTGCTGGAGCTGCTCGTTTACCCCGCGGTCTTCGCGTGGTGGAAGGGGCGGCGCATTCCCGAAGGAGCAGCCTCATGAACAAGAACCCGCTTCGCATTGCCGGCGCCCTGTGCGCAGTCCTCCTGGTCGTTGGCCTCGCCTCGTGCAGCAACAAGAAATCCACGTCGGAAACTGCGACCACGACGAGCGAGTCGCCGTCGCCGCTCGCCTCCGGCGCGCAGGAAGTTCAGCTCACGGTCACGGACAAGGGCTTCGAGCCCGCTCAGATCATGGTCGAGAAGGATCGGCCGATCGTGCTGACCGTCACGCGCAAGACCGATGCGACCTGTGCCAAGGAAATCGTGTTCAAGGAGATCGCGGTCAAGCATGACCTGCCGCTCAACGAGGCGGTGCGGATCGAGCTGCCGGCGAGCCCCTCGGGCACGCTCAACTACGCCTGCGGCATGGACATGCTCAAGGGCAGCGTCGTCGTCCAGTAGGCGTGGTAAAGTGGGCGCATGACGCCCTACGATGACGATTCGGAAGAGTTGGACGCCCTGCTCGAGCAGGCCGAGACCGCGCTCGATGCGGGCGAGGTCGAACGTGCAATCGGCCTGCTCGAGACCCATGTCGACGAGCCCGAAGCACACCCCGAGGTGCGCTCGATGTACGGACTCGCGCTCTACTACGGTGGCGAGCATGACGACGCGTTCGACTACCTGGTCGAGGCCGTCGACCACGATCCCGACGACGCCGAGTGCCGAGGGGCGCTCGGCGTCTGCTATTTCTTCCGGCTCGAGTTCGGGACCTCGGAGAAGGAGCTGCGCCGCGCGATCCTGACCGAAGACGACTGGGCCGAGGCGCACTACTGGCTCGGCCGCGTGCTCGAGTTCCAGGGGCGCTACCCGCAGGCGATGATCTCCTTCCAGCGTGCGCAGACGCTCGACCGCGATCACTATCCCGCGCCCCGGCGGATCCGCGACGAGGACCTCGACTCGGTCATGCAGGACGCGATCGCGGCTCTGCCGCCCCAGATCCGCACCGCGATCGAGGATGTTGCCGTGATCGTGGAGGAGTACCCGACGGAGGAGCTCTTGACCGACGTCGAGCCCGCGTTCCCACCGGACATCCTGGGCCTGTTCACCGGCGTGTCGCGGCTTGAGCGCGGCGTGGCGGCGTCCGGAACGACCCCGAACACGATCCACATCTTCCGCCGCAACATCGAGCACTTCGTGGGCGAGCGCGAGGAGATGGTGGACGAGCTGCGCGTCACCCTGCTGCACGAGATCGGGCACTACCTCGGGATGGACGAGGCGGAACTCGAGGCGCTCGGGCTGGAATAGATCCTCGTCCCGGCTGAACGCGCGTGATTGGATGAAAACCGAACTCGCTCTGGAGCGAGTTGCTGAATCGAGCATCGACTCGTTCCGGAACGAGTTCCCGCCTCGCCCCGGGGCGGGTTGGAAGTCCGGGAACCGCGGCTTCCACAGCATCAGTCCCCTTGCCCGCGAATGAGTCCGAGCAGCGCCTCGTGCAGCTCAGGGTTCGCCGCCATCCCCGAACGCGCCGGCCACCGCCTCACCCCGTCGAGATCGGTATAGGTTGCGCCCGCCTCCTCGAACAGGACCGGGAAGGGCGCGATGTCCCACAGCGACACG
>JBKJOC010000058.1:0-9393 GCA_046595725.1 Candidatus Eiseniibacteriota bacterium | reverse complement strand
CCCGTCTGGTCGTGGCGTAGACTCCCGCCATGCCACTGGCCGCCGGTAGCCCTCTGGGCCCCTACGAGATTCTATCGCTCCTCGGAGCGGGGGGCATGGGCGAGGTGTACCGCGCTCGCGACCCGCGATTGGGACGGGACGTCGCAATCAAGGTGCTCCCGGCGTACCTCCTGCTCGATGCAGATCGACTCGGTCGGTTCGAGCAGGAGGCGAAGGCCGCCTCAGCGCTGAACCACCCGAATATCCTCACCGTCCACGACATCGGCGTTCACGAGGGACGGCCTTACCTCGTGACCGAGCTGCTCGAGGGCAGCACGCTCCGAGCCCTTCTCGAGCGTGATCCGCTCCCGATCGATCGGGCTTCCGACTACTTACGGCAGTTGGCAAGCGGGCTCGCGGCGGCGCACGACCGCGGCATCATTCATCGCGACGTGAAGCCGGAGAACATTTTCGTCACAGAAGATGGGCGCCTCAAGATTCTCGACTTCGGACTCGCCAAGCTCCTCCCTTCCGGACTCGCAGAGCCGGAAGCCGAGACGATGCACGTCGCCCATACGCAGCCAGGGACGATCGTCGGGACGATCGGCTACATGTCGCCCGAACAGGTCGAAGGAAAGCACGTGGATCATCGCACCGACCTGTTTTCGCTCGGCGCGGTGCTGTTCGAGATGGTCACCGGCAAGCGGGCCTTCGAGGGCAACTCGTGGGCGGCAGTTGCCGCGGTGATCCACGAGGATCCACCGTCGGCTTCCTCTCTTCGCCCCGACGTGCCGGCGGCTCTGGCGGAACTGATCCGCCTCTGCCTCATGAAGGACCCCGCCAGGCGAATTCAGTCGGCGCGCGAAGTGCTGTCCCGTCTCGAGGCGCGAACGATGGCGCCGCCACGGCGCGCTGCGTCGATCGGCACCTGGGTGGTCAGGGCGCTCGCACTTCTGGCCGTCCTGATCGCCGGTCGCACAATTCTGCAGCGCGCTGGCGGAGGCGGGATCCACTCGGTCGCCGTGCTTCCGTTCGTGAGTGAAGGAAGCGCGACGGAAGCGGCGTACCTGGCCTCGGGCCTCACCGACGGTCTCATCGCCCAGTTGGCCCAGATCGGCGCGCTCAAAGTCACGTCGCGTGCATCCGGCGCCGCCGCCGAGGGCTCGGCCAAATCCGTCCGAGAGATGGCCAGGGACCTGGGCGTCGACGCGATTGTCCGAGGCTCACTTCGACGCGATCGTGATTCGGTCCGAGTCGCCGTCTCGCTGCTTCGCGCCGCCGACGGAGCCGCCGTGTGGAGGAAGGACTACATCGTCGCGCTGGAAGGACTCGCCAGCCTTCCCGGAGTGCTCGCCCTGAACATCGCAGGCGAAACGAAGACGCAGCTCGGCCGGGACGAGCAACGCCGCCTCTCGAGGCGGCCCGCGGTCGACCGTCGAGCCTACGAAGCATACCTTCGGGGCCGGTTCTACATGGAGCAGAACGAACTCGAACAGGCACGCGAGATGTTCGAACGGGCACAGGCGATCGCTCCCGACTGGGCCCCTCCGTACGTGGGGCTGGCGAACTACTACACGACACTTCCGTTCGTCACCGACACTCCACCAATCGATGTGCTGCCGAAAGCTCGCGCGGCGGTGGTCAAGGCGCTGGAACTTGATGAGACCCTGGCCGAGGCGCACGCCGCGAATGCCTACATCCAGGCATACTTCGAGTGGGACTGGCGTGCGGCGGAAAAGGAGTTCCGACGCGCCCTCGCGCTACAACCGAACTACGCCGACGCCCACTTCTCGTACAGCCGATTCCTCGCTTCAAGGGGTCGGCTGGACGAGGCGATTGCGCAGATCCAGCAGGCGATCGCGCTCGATCCGCTCACGCCTTCCCTCAGGGCAAACACGGCGTTGCTCAACTACTTCGGAGGGCGCTACCCGGAGGCCTTGGCGCAGTTGACCGCCGTGCTGCAGGCCGACTCGACCGACATCGTCGCGCGCTGGGGACTGGCGCTGGTGAAGGAACAGCTCGGGAGTCCCACGGAGGCGATCGCCATTCTCGAGCCGATCGCAGGAGCAAGCCCCAACCGCATGTCATCGCTGGGCCACGCCTATGCGATGGCCGGAAGGACCGCGCAGGCGCGCGCCGTGCTCGACTCCCTCGATGCTCGAGCCACCCGCACCTATGTGCCCGCCTACTGGTTCGCACTCCTTCACGTCGGACTCGGCGAGCGTGAGGAAGCGATGACATCATTGGAACGGGCCTACGCGGAACGCTCCACGGTGCTCGCCTACCTCCTCCTTGATCCGCGACTCGCGCCCCTCCATGAGCTCCCGCGATTCCAGGCACTGGTCAAGCGGCTGGGGGGAGAGTAGGAGCGAGGGATTGGCGCTCGATCTTCTGCAGGGCACGCCGTGGGGATAATTCGAGGATGCGACCCCTCCGAACGTGGTAACCTTGTCGGCCGCCTGGCGCCATGGTCCTTAGCGAGGAGTGACCACGCTCAGGGGGCGTAAGGGCATGCAAGGGAGAACCAGGAATGGCTCGAAGTCTGAGGTTCAGGATTGCGCTCCTGCTGTGGATGTCGGCCTGGCTCTCCCCGGCCGAGGCGGGCATCGCGACGCCGCATCGCATTTCCTACCAGGGCCAGGCGCGTAACGCGGCGCACCAACCTGTTCTCGCCGGCGATGTCACCGTGCGGATCTACAACGGGTTCACGGGCGGTACGCTTGTCTATGACTCAGGCACCGAGTTCACCGGGGCGATCTCGGCGGGAGTTTTTAGCGTATTGCTTGGGGGCGGTGCTCCCCTGCTGCTCGACAATACGCGCGAGTACTATCTCGAGCTCGACATCAATGGCACGGAGGTCGTGGGTGACGCCGCTTCCGGCCGCCAGGCCTTCTGGCCCGGCGGCGGCGATCATTCGCGAGCTGATCTCGAGTCGCGGATCGCCTCGCTCGAGGCGATGATCCAGCCGAGCTGCGCGGCGAACACGTACAACCTCAATGGCAACCCCACCGATGGCTGCGAGTTCACCCTCGACCCGAGCGGCATCTATGTCGACGCGAACGATCCCTCCGCGAGCGACAACGCGACTTCCGGACTTGGTCCGGTGGGCACGTGCGCCAACTGCCAGCCGTGCTTGACGATTGCCTTCGGCCTTGGCCGGGCCGTGGCTACGGGTCGGTCCAACATCTACGTCGCCAACGGCACCTATTCCGAAGCAGTCAACCTGACCAACGGGAAGAACCTGCGGGGCGGCTACCGCGGTGGTACTTGGGAACGGCAATTGAACGCGACCGCGACCATCCTGCGCGGCGAATCCGTCTCCGGCAACCACAAGCGCGCGATCGTCGGGCTGAACATCACGTCTCCCACGATGGTCGAGGGTTTCGTCGTCTTCGGTCCGGCAGCCGCGGCTGCGAGCGGGAACTCGTATGCCGTCCACCTGAGCAACGCCGGGGGCCTGACACTCGCTTCGAACGTGATCGTGGGCGGCACCGGCGGCCCGGGCCCGGACGGAGCCGCAGGCGCTGCGGGAACCGACGGCCTTCCCGGCGGTGTGGGCGCCGATGGCCTCCAAAGTGCAACGAGCAACTGCCCGTTTGCCCCTCGTCCCGGAGGCGCGGGCGGCATGCTCAGCTGCATCGCAATCAACGTCAATGGCGGCGCGGGCGGCGGCAACCGCTGCACTCCCGTACCGGGATCGGAGTATTCGGGGCTGGATGGTTCGACTGCCACGGGAGTCGGCGGCGGCGCAGGCGGCGATGCCGGAGATGACGTCCAGCTTCAAGGCGGCGTCTGCTCGTCGAACCTCTACCCGGTCGTAGGTGCGGCGGGCGGGTCTGGCGCGGTCGGCTCCGCCGGTCCGGGGGGCGCGGGTTCCACTTCTCCCGCGGGGACCGTCGTGAGCGGCCATTGGCTCGGCGGCGCGGGCGGCTCCGGTGCTTCCGGCGGTCCGGGACGCGGCGGCGGCGGCGGCGGGGCGGGCGGCGGAGCCGACGGAATTTCCCCTGATCGTGACGTGCTCGGCGGAGCCGGAGGCGGCGGCGGCTCGGGTGCGTGCGGTAGCATGGGCGGCGCGGGTGGCGGCGCGGCGGGCGGAGCGTTCGGCGTCTTCATCGCCAACGGGGCCGCGCCCGTGATCCAGTTCAACACCATCATTCGGGGATACGGCGGTCCGGGCGGCCGCGGTGGTGTGGGCGGAAAGGGGGGCGCCGGCGGGACGGGCGGAACCGGCGGAGCGGCGACATTTTTCTGCGCGGCTCCGGCTGGGCACGGCGGCGATGGTGGTCAAGGCGGGCATGGCGGTGGCGGTGGCGGCGCGGCCGGCGGTATGTCGTGCGGCATCTACGGCCAGGGGATTGGATTGCCGAATTATGGCTCCAACGTCATCTCGGGCGGCGCGGCGGGTGCCGGCGGGGTGGGCGGTCCATCGCTGGTCAATCCGGGAACGGCGGGCGCAGCGGGCGTCGTCCTTTCCGTGAGCCTCAACTGACATGCGGGGTGGATCGGGGTTCTTGCTCGCAACCGGAACCATGGCCTGTCTCCTTGGAATGACGCAAGCCGCGGCCGCGGCACCCGCGACGGCCCAGGAAATTCCAATTCAGGGAATGGTGCGGGATTCGGTCGGCGCCTCAGTCGCGGCGGGCAACATCGCCGTCCGAATCTACCCCGACTCGAGCGGCGGTGTGCCTGTCTACGACTCCGGATCCGCGTTCGACGGAGCGATCCTCCAGGGAGTCTTCGACATCGTCGCCGGAGCCGACGCGCCGCTGATGCTCGACGGCGAGCAGGACTATTTCCTCGAGCTCGACGCGGCGGGCCGATCCGTCTTCGGCGGGGGCGGGCGATGGCGCTTCTTCCCGGGCAGCGGCCGCCATGCGCGGGGCGATCTGGAGGCGCGGCTCGACAGCCTCGAGGCGGCAATGGGACTTGTCAGTACCCCCGCCGAAACTGCACGCGCGAGGGCGTCTCAGGCCCTGAGCGCGGGCGATTCGCTGGTGCATGGCCTGCTCGGGATCGGTGGGATGACCGCCAGCAACGCGGCGTACGAGGTGACGAGTACGATGCTCCTCCAGCCGGTCGGCCGGCGCGGAGGCGGCGGGATCGAGGCGTGGCTCGGGCCAAATTACCTCCCTGTCTTCGGCTTGGTGGTCGGCGTGGAACAGGCTGCTCCGGTGCGGTTCGCGCTGCACCAGGCGCGCCCCAACCCGTTCCGCGAGCAGGTCGGAATCGTCTACGATCTACCCGCCGCCGCCCCCGTGAGACTCGCGATCTACGATGTCCGGGGTCGCTGCGCGCGCCGGTTGCTCGACGGAGCCGTCCAGGCGATCGGCAACCACCACGTGACCTGGGATGCCCGCGACCAGGCCGGGCGACGCCTTTCAGCAGGAGTCTACCAATACCGCATCGAAGCTGGCGATCACCGCGCGTCGGGACGAGTGGTCTTGCTCCCGTAGGTTCGTGGCACGCTCTTTGGCACTATTGCACCATGGCTCCGCCAACGCATGGTTTGAGCCGGGGGGCTTGCAGACCCCGGCTCGTTCCTTGTTTTGCCACGCCTGATCCTTTTCAGAGAACAACCACCCGCCCTCCGGCTCGGAGCGCCCCCTGCACGAGTCGGACGAGATAGACGCCCGGGGCCAGGCGTCCGCCTTCGGCCAGGTCGACCGAGTGGATTCCGGGCCCGAGGTCGCCGACGGATCGCGTCCGCACCTGGCGGCCACGCACGTCGAACAGGCCGAGCTCGGCCGGATCCGAGGTCACGAGCCCGAACCGCAGGCGAAGCGCGTCGCCTTGAGCTGGCTGCCGCTCGGGTGCGAGGAACAGCCCGGTCGGCGTCGGCGCCGGATCGGTCCCGGTGGTGGCGATGTAGGTGAACTGCGGCACGGACGCCGAGAGGCTGCCGTGAAAGCGGAAGTCACCCAGGTAATCGGCGCGGAAGGACCGATCCCACGGGAAGGAAGCCTGACGATTGAGCACCGCGGCGCCGTTTTGGATCGGAGCGGTGCCGAGGAGCGTGAAGCCGTCGAAGAATCGCACCACTCCTCCGGGATCGCTCGAGTCCGGCCATTCCGGGGTGACGGTCGCCGTCAGCGTCATGGGACCGTTCAAGATGCTCGGATTCGGGGTGACCGTGAGCGAGGTCCGAGTCTGCTGCAATCCGTTCAGGATCGCCACCGCGTTACCAGCAATGAGGGCCGTCGCGGCGTCGATCGTGCCGTTGTGGTCGAGGTCGCCGAGTGCCAGTGCGAATCGCTGCCCGAGCGACGGCGAGGACCGTGCGGGGCCCCAAGTCCCGTCGCCCTGGCCGTAGCGCGTCACGACCTTATCGCCGGTGCCGTAGACCAGGTCGAGGATGCCATCACGGTTGACGTCCCGGACCGCGATGCCGCTCGTGGCCTGAGCGGGAAGGACCGTCGGAATCCCGAAGCTGCCGACGCCGTTTCCGGTCATGAGCGAGATCGCCTGGGACGCCTGGTTGAGCACCGCGAGATCGAGGTTGCCGTCGCCGTCTAGATCCGCCGTCGCGATCTCGGACGGCCCGTTCGCGCCCACGCCGAAGGAGACCCGCGGGGAGAAGCCGCCGGTGCCGTCCCCGAGATAACGCGACACCGCGTTCGAACCCGATTCCGCCATCAAGATGTCGAGGCCGCCGGTGACATCGATGTTTGCCAAGTGCACACCCAGCGGGGTCAAGAGCGTGGTGATCGGAAGCAAGAGGGAGAACGAGCCGTTCCCGTCACCCAGATAGACACGCGCAGCGTTGTTGTCGTAGTGCGTGTCGACGAAGTCGAGACGCGCGTCCCCGTTGAGGTCGCCCAGGGCGAGGCCGACGATCCGTCCCTGGACCCGGTCGAAGGAGTTGCGCGCTCCAAAAGTCCCGTTTCCCAGGTTGGGAAGCACCACCACGCGATTGGTGTCCGCGTTGAACGGGCTGGATGTCGCCACGAAGAGGTCGGGACGCCCGTCCGATCCGAAGTCGCCCAGGCGGACGACCCCGGGATAGGGCGTCGTCGGATACTCGACGTGCGTGGGAAAGGTCCCGTCGTGCGCATTGAGCAGCACCGAGGCGTTCGCGCTGCCATTGTTCGCGGTGACGAGATCCGGGAACGTGTCGCCATCGAGGTCGGCGATCGCCACATCGAATGGCGAGGTCCCGACCGTGAAGTCCTGGTGCGTCCCGAACGGAAGACGCGCTCCCATCATCGTGACGATCTTCCCGCTCTGGCAGGTCATCACGACGTCACGCCGGCCGTCCAGGTCGAGGTCGCCGACCGTGACACCGAAGATGACGCCCTGGAAGGTCGTGAAGCCCTGGGGGGAGAAGAAGGTGCCGAAGCCCAAACCGCGCACGATCGTGAGATCGGCGGAGCCCCCGGAGCCGAGGGCGGCATCGACGATTCCGTCTCCCGTCAGGTCCGCCAGGCCGAGTGAATAAGTATCGTTCGGAATCGGGAGATCGTCGTGGAAGGGGAACGCGCCCGTGCCGTTGTTGTACAGCGTCGACAGCATGCCGGGGCTCGGACTGGCCGTGACCAGGTCCAGGTCACCGTCGTTGTCGACGTCGGCGGCCTCGATCTGGTGCGGCCCCGTCGCGGTCGCGTAGTCGACCTTCGCTGCGAAGCCGCCCGCGGGCAGGCCGCGAAAGATGGAGACGGTCGCAGCGTTCCCGTTCGCGGTCGCAATGTCGGAGACACCGTTCGCGTCGAAATCCCCGAGCGCGACCGCCATTGGCCCGCCCCCGGTCGAAAGCGTAAGACTCGCCCCCGAGAGCCCCGAGCCTCCATAGAGGATCGTCACGGTGGACGACCCGCTGTTCACGGTGACGACGTCGGGACGACCATCCCCGCTCGCATCGCCGATGGCGACGTCGCGCGGGTCGGTCCCCACGCCGAAGTTTACGGCTGGGGCGAACGTGCCGTTGCCCAACCCGCGAAAGTAGGACACCGAGTTGCCCTGGGTGTTGGCCACCACGAGGTCCGGCCGCCCATCTCCATTGAGGTCGCCGACGGCCGATGCCCGCGGCCCGTCGCCCGTCGCTAGGCGCACCGGAACGCCGAAATTGCCGAACCCGTCCCCGAACCGGTAGGTGACCGAGTCGACCCCGGTGTTGGAGACGATGAGGTCCGGCCGGCCGTCTCCGTTGAGGTCGGCCAGGGTCGGGCCGTAGGTGCCCGTTCCGAACGCGTGTACGCGGCGCAAGCCAAGCTCGAAACCCTGCGCGTGGACCAAGCCTGCCGCGAGGGAGAGCAGGAGCGGGACGAAACGAAGCGAACGCTTGAACATGGCTACACTCCCGGCAAATGAGGCGAGAAGAACTTTTGAGCCATGGGAAACACCCCCCAGGGCGAGGGGAGTAAGCATGGAGACGGTTAGAATAGCCCAATCGGCTCCTCATCGCCAATCGTGCCGGCAAGCTTTCGTGCTACGTCGCGATGGAGTCGAGTCTCTGCAGGTTGATTGCAGCGCCGTGCTCTGCGGCGAACTCGGCAGGCGTACGACCGTTGAAGCTGGAGGAGCCGCACCGCTCGAGGTGAAGGCTCAGCGCACCCGCACGATTCGCCGCACGTCGACGCCCCGGTCCCGTTCGAACCGGAGGAAATAGATCCCGGGAACGGCCGGGGATCCCGTCCCCGACCGACCGTCCCAGACGAGCGTACCCGAGCCCTCGAGAAGTCCGTCGACCAGCTGCCGCACCACGCGCCCGGCGGTGTCATGAATCGTCGCGCGCGCGCGGAACGGAGCCGGCGCTGCGTACCGGAATGAGGTCGTCGCGCGCGACGGGCTCGGCGTGCCGACCCCGAGCGACCAGGCTAGGTCGGCCGACGGCGGGACCCCGACGGCGATCGACGAGATGATGACGTGCGCCCCCCGGCTCGGTTCAGTCGTCGCTCCGCTCGTCACCAGCACGTCGAAGTAACCGTCGTCCGCATAGCAGGCGTGCTGGATCGACAGGCAGGGCGTCCTCACCCCGGAGTAGTGTGTGGTGTTCGTCAACGGAACGTAGTTGCGGCGCCACTGGTAGGTGAACGAGCCCGCGGGACCGTTCGGCCCGACGCAGAACACCGCCACCGCGTCGCAGGGGACGGTCGCATCTGCGGGCTGCGTCGCGATCAGGGACGACGGGCAGACGCTACACTGCCAGATCAAGTTGTAGGTACCGCCTTCTCCGTTCTCGACCGCGCTCGCGAGCGGTGCGTCGGCCTCGAACACGTACTCGCCCGAAGGGAGGCGACCGGCCGTGCTGAGCGTTTCGGCGGCGACGTGGAACAGCAATCCTCCCGGACCGCTTACGTCGACGTATGCCTGATTCGTCGGCTTTCCGGGCTGGACCGACATGTAGAGCGAATACGCGAGGCACTGGTTCGCCCGGACCGTCCACCTGAGGTGGGACTTCGCGTCGTAGTTTCCGCGCGA
>JBKJOC010000014.1:0-2693 GCA_046595725.1 Candidatus Eiseniibacteriota bacterium | reverse complement strand
CGCGACCAGGCTGTTGGTCACGCTCGAATTCTCGCCGAAGCGAGCGGGCGGACGCTCTTCGTTGCGCGTCAGGACGGTCCACCGGGGATCGTCGAGCCGGAGCGAGGGCCGGGGCTGCAGCAATTCGCGGTTGGCGCGATAGTAGGTCGAGAGCTCGCCCACGTCCTCCCAGTAGCCCTCGAACCTGAAGCCGTGGATCCGCGTCCCCGCCGCGAGCGCGGGCATGAGGAGGTCGTAGACGAGGTCCGGCCCCGTCAGGCCCTCGAGCGCGCGCTGCAGCCAGCCCGCGTCGAACACGTAGAGCCCCATCGAGGCCCACTTAAGGTCGGTGCTCTCGGGCTTCTCGTCGAACCGCCGCACACGCTGCTGCTCGTCGAGCGCGACCATGCCGTAGCGCGAGCGCCGGTCGTCGGGCACGCGCGTGACCGCGATCGTCATCCGCGCGCCCGAGTCCTCGTGCGCCTGGACAAGCTGGCCGTAGTCCATCAGGTAGACGTGGTCGCCGGACGCGACGATGACGTGCTGGGCGTTCGCGTTTTCGATTTCGTTCAGGTTCTGGGCGAGAGCGTCGGCGGTG
Organism: Candidatus Eiseniibacteriota bacterium; assembly: GCA_046595725.1. GTDB lineage: Bacteria > Eisenbacteria > RBG-16-71-46 > RBG-16-71-46 > DASYSL01 > JANPEF01. Next base: position 2,116 of record JBKJOC010000014.1, on the reverse strand, counting down.
CCGCGGTACCAGTGCGCGCGCTCGCGCCGGACGAAGGGCTGGAGGATCTGGACGCCGCCCTCGAGCCGGTCCAGGTCCCATGGCCGTCCCGCGCCGATGTGCTCGACCAGGGAGGTGGGCTGGTGCTGGGTCAGGAGGGCAACGCGGAAGATCTCCGAGTGGAGGCAGTTGGAGAGCGTGAAGTCGATCACGCGGTGCTTGCCGCCGAACGGAAGGGCGGGCGCTGCGCGGGGTACGGTGAGCACACCGAGTCCTTCGCTGCGCCCGCCCGCGAGCACGATCGCCATGACCCTGCGCATCGGGACCCCCTGGGGTCGTTCGCGCTACGTTACCAGTCGAACGAGCCCGATACCCGGTAGCCGACTCCCTGGTCCTGATCGGATGCGAAGGCGACTCCGTCGGACTCGAAGAAGCGGTTGAACATGGCGGCAAAGTCGACGCCGAGACCCTTGTTGCGCAGGCCCGCGCCAAACGTCAGGTCGCGCCCGTTGACGCCCGTGCGCACCGCGAGCGAGTTGTGGTACCAGTACTCGACCCCGGTATGGAGCTCGCCCGCGAGCGAACTGCTGCCGAAGTTCGAGTCCACCCGCCGCCCGACCTTGTCGAGCCGCACGTCGGCGGCGACCGTGACCACGTGCTGCGTCGAGAACGCATGCGTGAGCTGGCCGCCGAGCGAGAGCGAAGGGGCGACGTGCTCGCGCTTGCCCGTGTCCCAGGAGACCAACGTCGACGTCAGGTCCTTGGCCACGAGCGCGAGGCTGACGTTGGGCCGGACATTGTAGAGCGCGCCCACGTCCAGGCCCGCGCCCCACGCCGAGTGCCCCACCAACGTGCGATAGAGCACCTTCACGGACCCGCCCAGCGTGAGCTTCTTCGAGAAGTCCCTGGAGTAGGAGAACAGTCCGGCGAAGTCGTTGCTCGACTTCAATTCGAAATCCGTCAGGAACAGCCGCTCGCCGGGGTCCCAGGTGCCGTTGTTCTCCGTCACCAGGTTCGTGCTCGGATCGCCGTCGCCGTCCTCAAAGTCGATGCCGGGGCGCAGGTCCTCGATCGTCGGCGTGACCGGGATGTCGTCGACACCGAGGCGCACCAGCGAGAGGCCGAGCGCCGAGCGCTCGCCGGTTTCGCCGCCCTGCGGCAGCGCGACCGCGAGGAAGTCGTAATGCACCTGGGAGCGCTGCTCCTCGGAGTGCATGTAGAGGACGCTCTTGTTCTTGAGGTAGTTGAGACCGGCGGGATTCCAGTAGCCGGCGGTCGCGTCGTCGGCGACAGCGAGGAACGCGCCGCCCATGCCGAGCGCGCGCGCACCCGCGCCAACCCGGAGGAACTCGGCGGCGTACTTGTCGGCAGCCTGGGATGCGGGCGCGTTCGCCAGGGCTCCCAGGACGAGCGCGAGCGGGACCAGGACCCGGTCGGCGAAACGAAGCGACATGCGATTCTCCCCGAGGGCAGGCGGAAGGGCGTCAGGGTGACGGAATGACTCTAACCGCTTGATTTGCATGGTGTCAACGCCGCGGGCCGCGCCTGGATCCGGCGCCGTCAAGGGTCGTCAATCCACCGGCTCGTTCCCTTCTACCCCGAAGTCATCCCCCGGGGTCCCGACGTCACGACCGGGGCCGCGGCTTGCCGCGCGCAAGGCGCTCAACTCCTCCGGCGTCAGGGGACGCGTCTTGCCGGGCGGCAGGTCCCCGAGCGTGAGCGGCCCGAACGCGATGCGCGCGAGCGCGGTCAGCCAGAGTCCGACCTCGCGGCACATGCGGCGCACCTGGCGCTTCTTGCCTTCAGCGATGACGAGGTCGATCACGTCGGACGCGATCCGGTAGGCCTTCGCGGGCGAGGAGTGCTCGCCCTCGCCCAGGTCGACGCCGCTTTCAAGATGCCGGAGTTGCGCCGGTGTGGGGGGGTGTTCGAGCGTGATGCGGTAGCGCTTCGGAACTTCGTAGCGCGGGTGCGCCAGGCGATGCGCCAGCGCGCCGTCGTTGGTCAGGACGAGCAGCCCGCTGGTGTCGAAGTCGAGCCGCCCGACCGCGAACAGGCGTGGCATGCCGGCGGGCACGTAGTCCTTCACCGTGGGGCGGCCCTGCGGGTCGCTCCAGGTCACGAGCACGCCGAGCGG
>JBKJOC010000496.1:0-8086 GCA_046595725.1 Candidatus Eiseniibacteriota bacterium | reverse complement strand
GACGCGGCGCGGCAAGCAGTTCAACTCGATGGTGCATGCCGACAAGGATCCCTTGACCGGTGCCGGGCGGCGCGACCTCCTGATGGCACGGGAGGACCTCGCCCTGCGAGGACTCGTCGATGGCGACCGCATCGTCGCGCGTTCCGCGTTTGGCTGTTTCGCGGGCAGCGCGCGCGCGGCGGCGATCGCGCCCGGCAACGTGCAGGGCTTCTGGCCCGAAATGAACGTGCTGCTGCCGCACGGCCCTCACGATGAGGCATCCGGGGTGCCGGATTATGGGACCGAGGTCACGATCGAGCGGGAGGAATGATGGACGGTTGCCTGTTCTGCCGCATCGCAAAGGGAGAGATGCCGGTCAAGCTGATCTGGAGCGACGACGAATTCATCGCGTTCCGCGACATCGACCCCAAGGCGCCCTCGCACGTTCTGGTCGCGCCGCGGCGCCATCTTGCTTCCGTGGTCGAACTCGCCGACCTCGAAGCCTCGTACGTGGGGCGCTTCCTCAAGGCGGTCGTCGCGGTCGCTCGGGAGGAGGGATTGGTCGATCCCGAGGGCGGATTTCGGGTGATCGCCAACACCGGCCCCGACGGCGGGCAGTCCGTGCCGCACCTTCACGCCCATGTGCTGGGCGGGCGGCGCCTGTCCTGGGCCCCGGGCTGAGAAACGCGAGCCGGGCTGGAATGAAGCCCGCAAGCGATTGAGATAAAACAGGATGCACATCCCCTGTTGTCGCCGCCTGCGAGCGCCGATCACAGGAACACCATGAGTCCCGACGAGATCCCAGCAGGCACTACGGCCGAATCAGGCGCCGTCGAGCTCGACGACCGGCTGCTCGAATTGCGCGCCCGGCTCCGGCAGGCGCGCGAGGAGCGGGGCGGCTGCCCGCCCTGGAAGGAGGTCCGCGCCGACCTGGTCCCCGGCGGATCGAGACGTCCCGGGCGCGAGGAGCGCCAGGCGCACGTCGCGGACTGCCCGTACTGCGGTGAACATGTTCGCGAATGGCGCGGGAGCCTCGACTACGCATCCGATCGCCTCGAGGCGGTCGAGCGCGGTGTCGCGCGCGGCATCGCGCAGGGCGCGCTGGGCCTCCTGCGCACGATCGGCAACGCGCTGCCCGGGAGCGTGCCGAACCCGCACCGCGCCGACCAGCCGCGCCGCGCCGCGAAGCTTGTGGCGGTCCGTCCGCCGCGGGCGCATTCCGCGAGCGAGGAGCGGGAGGCCGCGGCACAGGTCCAGGTGTCGCGCCTGCTGGTGGTCGAGATGGCGGACGGCCGCGAGCCGCCGCCGTCGATCTTCCTGTGCGCGCAGGTCCTGGAGGCGGAGGTGGCGCAGGTCGACTCGATCGACGAACTGGTCGGCGATCCCGATCTTGCGCTCGTTTGCGGTGTGATCCTCGGCGGGCCTCGCCCGCCGGCGAGCTGGCCGGACGCGGTGCGACACGCCAGGAGCCTCGTGCCCCAACGCCCGGTGGTCCTGCTCGCGACGTTTGGCACCGAGTCGACGCCCGGTGCCCGCCGCGCGCTCGGCGACGCGTTGCGTTCGGAGGACGACCCGGCCGAGCGCATCCTGCTCGCACTGGATCCCGAGTTGCGCTGAGCGACCCCGAACGACCCGGATCTACCTGGGATCGAGCAGGGCGAACTTGATGTGAAGCGACCTGTCCTGCCCCGCGATCATGCGCGCGAAGTAGATCCCGGGCCGCACGCCTGCGGCTCCGCCGGCACCGGTGACCGACCACGTCAGCGTGCGCTCGCCCGCCCCGGCCCGACCACTCCACTTGAGCCTTCCCCTGACGTCGTAGACCTGGACCGTCCACGCCTCAGGCGCGGCCCGGCGCGTGAACTGCATCTGCCTCTGGAGCGGGAACCAGATCGGCTTGAGACGCTCGACGACGGGTTCGGGCGGCGGCGGCGGATCGTCGAACCCTCCCTCGCGCACGCCGATCGCCAGTGTGTCGATCGGGCCCGTGGCCCCGGCGCCGCTCGGCGTGACAGTCAGGAGGCACGGGCGACCGTCGCCCAGTCCCGGCGGGATCACGAGCGGCACGATCGCGGAATCGGGATCGACCGTGAGGCTGTCGGGAAATCCCCAGTCGGCGGCGACCAGCGTGTCGGAGACCGCGCCGCGGATGCGCACGTAGGAGAGGCCGACGCGCCGGCCCAGGCTGTTCGAGGAGGCGACCTCGACGCGTGCACTGTCGCCGGGCAGGGCTTCGCCGCGATCGAACGCGGCCGAGAAGATCTGTCCCGGGTTCGGGTGGTTGAGCCTGAACTGGTCCGCCGTCGTCCACGTGAGATCCCAGAAGTTGATCCAGGTATCCTGCACCGTCGCGAAGTACTGGCGCGGGCCGTCGACCAGCGTCTCGGCAGCCCACCAACCCGTGGTGGTGCTGTAGCCCAGCATGCTGCGCAATCGCCGGCTGTTCGTCCACCCGGTGACCGCGTCGTTCGAACTGCCGTAGGTGAGCGACTGGCCGGCGTCGGTCGTCCACATGAAGAGCAGGGGGGTGGCGTCGCGCCTCAGGATCAGCGGCGACTCGGCGACGTCCGAGAACGACACGTTCGGCAGCGTGAGCGGAACGAAGCCGCGATCGCTCCAGGAGATGAGGTCACTCGAGCCCGCGATCCCGACCACCATCGTGCTGGGCTGGCTCGCGGGGCGTGTCGAGACGTACATCAGCCACTCGCTCCGCACGTCGTCCCACCACACGAACGGGTCCCGGCAGTCCATCCCCTGGTTCACGGTGGTGTCGCGGTAGGCCCAGGGAAAGATCGAATTGTCGAAGAGGGGCGTCTCGCGCCGCGTCCAGGTGAAGAGATTGGTGGACGTCGCCTCGGTCATCGTCTGCGCCAGATTGTAGCCAAGCTCGGGCTGGTGGCGCATCGCCGGGTAGAACAGGTGCCAGGTCCCCCCCACCTTGAGCAGGTGGGGCGCCCAGATCTGCGAGCCCTCGTACGTGCCCTCGATCACCGGCAGGATCGTGTCCTGTTCCGCCCAGGTGTAGAGGTCGCGCGACCTGGCGTGCCCGAGTGAGCGTTCCGTGGGTGCACCCACGATCAGGTTCTCGCGGATATAGAAGATGTGAAACCAGCCGTCCGAACGGACGAGCGTGAATTCCTTGGTGCGATAACCCGGGGGCGCGAAGTAGCGGGCGAGGGAAGCCGGGGCCTGTGCCGCCACGTTGCCGGCAAAGCCAAGCGTGACGAGCAGGACCATCCATGAAATTCGCGGGGGGCGCGAGGGGCGAGTGCGGCGCATCGGTGGATCCCTCCGGACATCGATCCGAACCTGAAAAGGATGGACCTCCCGCGCTCCCCGGTCAACCTCCTGTGCTAACCTGCGTTGGCACGTGATCGTGGCCCACGAACCTGGACTTCAAGGAGGAACCATGGCGGACGATTTCCTGACCGACATCAAGACCCTGAGGAAGCGCGCCCGCCAGCACATGGAGAAGGGGCCCGTGACTCCCGGCTACCGTGGTCAGCTCGACACCATTCTAAGGCTCCTCAACGAGGCGCTCGCCACCGAGATCGTTTGCGTGTTGCGCTACAAGCGCCACTTCTACATGGCAAGCGGGATCCACGCCCAGTCGGTGGCCGCGGAATTCCTCCAGCACGCCATCGAGGAGCAGGCGCACGCCGACGAGATCGCGGCCCGCATCACGCAGCTCGGCGGGGAGCCCGATTTCTCCCCCAAGGGTCTGGCCGAGCGCGCGCACTCCGAGTATGTGGAAGGCACGGACCTGATCGACATGATCACGGAAGACCTCGTCGCCGAGCGGGTCGCGATCGATTCCTATAGCGAGATGATCCGCTTCATCGGCGATACCGACTCGACCACGCGCCGCATGCTCGAGGGCATCCTGGCCATGGAAGAGGAGCACGCCGACGACCTGGCGAACCTGCTCGAGACGCTCGGTCCCAAAGAGCGCAAGGCCGGCAAGCGCAAGTAGTCGGCGGCGGGTTGGCGGGTTCCGGGGGCTGTGCTAGGGTTTCGATTCGAACCCGGCAGCGCGTTCGAGGGATGACAGGGGCGCATCGCGCGTCCCGGTTTACGCACATGGAGGGTCTGCATGCTGCCCGCGCTCTGGGCGCCGCTGCAGGCCGGCGTCCGGGCAAGCGTGCCCGCGCTGGTCCTGCAATCCGGCACCTTCAACAAGCTCCTCTTGCTGCTGCTCATGGTGCTGTCGGTCTCCACCTGGGCCGTCATCGTCGAGCGCTTCCGCCTGCTCGGCCGGGTCCGGAAGGCCGACCGCGCGTTTCGCGCCGCGTTCCAGGCGTCGGCCGGGCTGGCCGAGGCGCGCCTGCTCGCCAGCCAGCATCCCCATTCGCTGCAGGCCAAGCTCGCGCTCGAGGGGCTGGCCATGCTCCTGCCGCGCGGTGAGCAGGTGGACCTCTCGCCCGAGACCGTCGACATGGCCGGCCGCGCGATGGAGCGCCTGCGCGGCGACGAGCTCGACCGCCTCGAGCATCACGTGGGTTTTCTCGCGACCGTCGGATCAGTCAGCCCGTTCATCGGCCTCATGGGCACCGTGTGGGGAGTCATGAGCTCGTTCCTCAACATCGGCGTCCAGGGCTCGGCGAGCCTGATCGTGGTCGCGCCCGGCATCGCGGAGGCACTGATCGCGACCGTGGCAGGGCTCGCCGCCGCGATCCCCGCCGTGGTCGGATACAACCAGCTCACGGTAAGGCTGCGCACGATCGGCAACGAGGCTGCGAACTTCGTCTCCGAGTTCGCCGACCGCGCCCTTGCCGAGAGCCGGCGCGGCCGCCGCGAAGGCTTCGCTCCCGGCACCCACCTCGAGGGCGTCGCGCGATGAGCTTCTCGGTCCAGCGCGACGAGCCAAGGCGCACGCCCATCGCCGAGATCAACGTCACCCCGCTGGTCGACGTCGTCCTGGTGCTGCTGATCATCTTCATGGTGACGGCGCCATTCCTCCAGGGGGGCCTCGACATCCAGCTGCCGAAGGTGTCGGCGCAGGGGCTCGACATGCGCGAAGGCCTCGCTTTGACGATCGAGCCGGGCGGCCGGATCGTGCTCGACAAGACCGAGGTCAAGCTCGCCGACCTGGGACAGGCGCTCGAGGCGAAGGGGGCGGCCTCGCGGCCGGTCTACCTCCGCGCTGACCAGCGCGTGCCCTACGGCGTCGTGGCCCAGGTGATCGGCCGCGCGCGAGCAGCCGGCGTGACCCAACTTGGGCTCGTCACCGAGCCTGATGAACGCCCCCGGCGCTAGGCCTCCATGTCGCGGAGCGCACTCCTCGGCTCGACGCTGCTGCACGCGTTCGCCATCTGGGCGCTGTTCTTCTTCTCCATGCCGTCGAACCTCAAGTCGCCGCCGGCCGCAATCCAGGTGGCGTTGATCAACCTGCCCCAGGGCGCATTCCGCCCGTCGCAGGGCACCCGGATCGATACCCCGGCGCCCACGGAGGAGAAGTCTCCCGACCCGAAGACCCCGGTCGACGAGGCCCCACCCGAGAAGAACGCGGTGCGCCCGACCGACGAGCAGAAGCCCGTTCCCCGTCGCCCGAGTCCGGGCATCCCGGGCGGGGTCAAGACGCCCACGGCCGCACTCGGGGTCCCCGGGCTCTCGGGCGACGTCTCGGTGGACGCCAGCGACTTCGAGTTCACGTACTATCTGCTGCAGGTCAGGAACCGGATCGGCCAGAGTTGGGGCGCGCCCGCCGGGCTCGTGACCAACGGCCAGCCCGTGCGCTGCACCGTGTTCTTTCGCATCGACCGGCTGGGCCGGATTTCGGACGTGAAGCTCGAGGACGCCTCGGGCGTCCCGTTCTTCGACCAGTCCGCGCAACGCGCGGTCAATATCTCGAGCCCGCTGCCGCCGCTTCCCGCCGGCTATGGCGGCAGCACCCTGGGGGTTCACTTTGGGTTCCAGTACAACGATCGCTGATCGATTCCGGAAGGCAGCGCTTCCGCTCGGCGCCGCGCTGGCACTCGCGCTGGCGGGGACGAGCGCCGACGCGCCCGCGCAGGACGAAGTGCGGATCGACCTCACGACCGACGTCCAGAAGCGCATCGGGCTCGTGCTCGAGGCCTTCCAGGCGGCGGGGGACCGCACGTCGGCGCGGGCGACCTCCGTGCAGGCCGACGCCATCCTGGCGAACGACCTTGCCGGCTCGGGGCTGTTCACGGTTTCAAAGGCGTGGGAGAACCCGGGCGCGTTGCCGGCTGACGCGCAGGCGGTGGTCGGCGGCAAGATCACAGCCTCGGGCGGCACGATCATGCTGACCGGCGAGATCAAGGACTTTCCCGCGCGGCGGCTGATCTCGCGCACGGACTATCGCGGACCGGCGAGCGACCTCAGACGCCTGGTCCATCGCTTCGCCGACGACATCGCGCTCCACCTGACGGGCGAGGCCGGCATCGCACAGACGCGCATCGCGTACGTCGTCAAGGGCGCGCGCTCGTCGGAACTGCACGTGGTCGATGTCGACGGCTTCGGCGCGCGCACCCTGACCGCCTTTCGCTCGCCCCTGACCTCGCCCGCGTGGACTCCGGATGCCCGCACGCTCTACTTCTCGGCCCTGCGCGGCGCGGCCTGGAACCTCTATGCGCTGCCGTCGGGCGGCGGAACGGCGCGCCAATCCTCGCGCGGCGGCTCGCTCAATATTGCGCCTGCGGTCGCACCGGACGGGGCGATCGCCTACGCCTCGAACAAGGACGGCAACAGCGAAATCTACGTTGCGAGCCCGGACGGCTCGGGCGCGCGGCGGCTGACCGTCAACCGCTCGATCGACACCTCGCCTTCATGGGCGCCAGGAGGCCAGCGCATCGCGTTCACCTCCGATCGCGGCGGCTCGGCGCAGGTCTACGTGATGGACCGGGACGGCGGCAACCAGCGCCGGCTGATCTCGGGTTTCTCGTATTCGGACTCGCCCGATTGGTCTCCCAAGGGGGATCGCATCGCGTTCGTCGTGCGCACGGGCGGCGGCTTCGATGTCTACGTCGCGAACGCCGACGGCTCCAATCCGCGCGCGGTCGCGACCGCGGGGAACAACGAGAACCCGCACTGGTCGCCGGACGGGCGCCTGCTCGTCTTCATGTCGAACCGGGGCGGCGGCAAGGGACTCTATATCTCGGACCTTCGAGGAACCATCGTGCGCCGGATCGACGTGTCCGGCCAAGCCGCGAACCCGGCCTGGTCCCCGCGACTCGCGGGCGCCACCGTCAGCGGCGCGAACGATTTCAACCGCACCACCAACCCAGGGGGAAGTCGATGAAGATTCGTACCCGGTTCGTCGCGCTGTGCCTGCCGCTGCTCGCGATCGCCGTGTTGAGCGGCTGCTCCAAGAAGAAGGAAATCGCAGAGTCCGCGCCGCCGCCCGCTCCCGAGGCCCCGACGACCAACACCACGCCGCCTCCCGCCGCGCCGCCGAGCACGGGCGATCCCGAGACGCCGAACAAGACCGTGCAGGACCAGCTCGCCGACGTGTTCTTCGACTACGACTCGGCCGAGCTTTCCTCGTCCGCACAGTCGACGCTCGACGCCAACGGCAAGGTTCTGAACGACCACGCCGACGCATCGCTGACGATCGAGGGCCACTGCGACGAGCGCGGCACGGTCGAGTACAACCTCGCCCTGGGCGACCGCCGTGCGCAATCGGCCAAGGATTACCTGGTGCGCTTCGGCAATCCGGCGACCCGGATCTCCGTCATCTCGTACGGCGAGGAGCGTCCGTTCGCGACGGGCGGTGACGAGGCCGCGTTCGCGCAGAATCGCCGCGCCCACTTCGTGGCCCGGTAGTCGGGCCGTGCGCGCACCGAAGTCGAGGTTCCGGGGCCGGGCGGGATTGCTGCTCGTGCTGATGGCGGGCAGCGCCGTCCTGCCGGGCTGTTATTCCAAGCGCTTCCGCGCGATCGACGCCTCGCTGGTCGCGCTGACCGCCCAGGCGGACTCGCTCATGGCCGAGCACTCGAGGACGCGGACAGAACTGGCGCAACTCAAGGACCAGAACGACCAGACGACGCGGTCGCTGCGCGCCGGTACCCAGACCCGGTCGGAGGAGCTGGTCAACCGGATCGAGCAGCTGGAGTCGCGGCTCGAGGACCAGAGCGCCCAGCTCAAC
>JBKJOC010000406.1:0-4163 GCA_046595725.1 Candidatus Eiseniibacteriota bacterium | reverse complement strand
CGAGAAGAACAGCGACCGCTACACGCTCCATCTCTACCAGGGCGGGCTCGGCCTGCCGAACCGCGACTACTACGTCGACACCGACAAGAAGGCGCAGGGCATAAGGCGCGAGTACGTTACCCACGTGGCGCGCATGTTCACGCTCCTGGGCGACGACAGCACGCACGCGCGCACGAACGCCCGCGCCGTCCTCGCGCTCGAGACCGACCTGGCCCGTGCCTCGCGCAAGCTCGAGCAACTCCGCGACCCTGAGGCCAACTACAACAAGATGTCGGTGGCGGGCATGGCGCGCCTGACGCCGTCGATCCGCTGGAAGCACTACCTGGCCGACGCGGGAATCGACCGCGTGGACACGGTCATCGTCGGGCAGCCCGAGTTCTTCCGCCAGGTCGAGAGGTCCTTGAAGACGCGGAAGCTCGACCACTGGAGGAACTACCTGAGGTGGCGACTCGCCAGCGGGTACGCGTCGGCGGCCGGCGGCGCATTCGAGGCCGAGGATTTCCGCTTCTTCGGCACCGTTCTCAACGGCGTCCCCGAGCAGCGACCTCGCTGGAAGCGCATGCTCGACGAGGAGGAGAACTACCTGGGCGACGCGTTGGGCCAGCTCTATGTCGCGCGCTACTTCTCCCCGGCAGCCAGGGCACGCTACGAGAAGCTGACCGACGAAATCTTTGCCGCCTTCCGCGGCCGCATCGATCGCCTCGAGTGGATGAGCGCGGCGACCAGGGAGCGCGCCGCGAAAAAACTTGGCACCGTGATCAAGAAGGTGGGCTACCCCGACAAGTGGCGCGACTACTCGACCTACCGGGTGGACCGCCTGTCGTTCCTTGGTAATGTGGTGCGCGGCAACCTCTGGCTCCGCGACTACGACATCGCGAAGTTGTACAAGCCAGTCGACCGCACCGAGTGGGAGATGACGCCGCAGACCTACAACGCCTACTACAACCCTTCCAACAACGAGATTGTCCTGCCGGCCGCGGCCTTCATCCTGCCGGGAATCGCCGACTCGCTGATCGACGACGCGCTCGTCTACGGTTACGCGGGCGGGACCACGATTGGCCACGAGATCACGCATGGCTTCGACGACGAGGGCCGCCAGTTCGACGAGCGCGGCAACCTGAAGAACTGGTGGACCCCCGAGGACGAGGAGGAATTCAAGCGCCGCGCCAGCCTGATCGTGCGTCAGTACAACGACTACGTGGCGACGGGGGATCTCCACGTCAACGGGGAGGCGACCCAGGGCGAGAACATCGCCGACCTGGGCGGCATCCTGCTGGGCTGGGACGCGTTCACGAAGACCGAGCAGTTTCGCAAGGGCGAATCCCTGGGCGGCCTTTCACCGGCCCAGCGCTACTTCGTGGGCTGGGCGCTGGGATGGATGAACCAGCTGCGCCCGGAGAACATCGCGATGCGCGTCAAGACCGACGTTCACGCACCGAGCTTCGTGCGGACCACGGGGCCGGTCTCGAACCTGCCCGCGTTCTACGAAGCCTATGGCGTCAAGCTGGGGGACGGGATGTTCCGCGCGGACTCGGTGCGCGTCCACATCTGGTAGTCTGCCCGCGACCAGCGCCGGGGGCTCGCACCATGAAGAGGGCGTTCTTTCTCGGGCTCGCACTTGTGGGGCTGCCATTGGCCGCATCGGCCGAATCCTCCGCGACGCTGACCGTCGTCACGCTCAATCTCTGGCACGATTCGCACGACTGGCCCCGGCGCTTGAACGTGATCCTGGCGGAGATGCGCCGGATAAGGCCCGACGTGTTGTGCGTCCAGGAAGTCCTCCAGAATCCCGAGCTTCGCAATCAGGCGGAGACGCTCGGGGACAGCCTCGGATACCAGGTGCGCTTCGCCTCCGTGGATGGCCCGGAACGTCCCAAGCGCTACGGCAACGCGATCCTGACTCCGCATCGCGTCGTGGCCGCCGGCGCCCGTAACCTGGAGCCAGTCGACGACTATCGCGCCGTCGCCCACCTGCGCTTCGACTGGCAGGGCCGGACCGTCGACGCCTACTCGACCCACCTGCATCACACGCTCCAGGGCGGGTCCATTCGCACGACGCAGATCCGCCACCTGCTGGCCTACGTCGACTCGACGCGCGGCGACGGGCCCACCGTGATCGCCGGCGACTTCAATTCCGAATTGGGAACGCCGGAGATGGACCTGCTTTCAGACGGTTTTATCGATGCGTTTCAGGCTCTTCACCCCAAGGCGAGCCGGAGCGAGGCGGTGACCTTTAACTCCCGTTTCGGTGTCGACCCCGGCGCGATCGATCACATCTTTGTCGCGCGCAAGGGGTCGAGGCGGCTCACGCCGATCGCGTCCGAGGTGATCTTTCGCTCGGTGGGCGCCGACAGCATCTGGGCGTCGGATCACTTCGGGGTGGTGGCGAGGCTGCGCGCGCCGAAGTAGGGGTGGTTGGGCAGGCTTCGAAGCATGTCCAACGTTGAGTCGCTGAGATCGCACCAAGCGCCCGATGATGCAATCTCACTTCACTGCCCCTGGGGCGGTTGCCAGAGTTCAACCTTGTTGCCCTCTGGATCCATGACCCATCCGAATTTCCCGTACTCCGAGTCGTCGGTCTTCTCGAGCACGTCGCAACCTTCCTCGCGCAGCGCCTTCAGAAGTGCTGTCAGGTCTTCGACTCGATAGTTGACCATGAAGGTCGACTTGCTCGGAGCGAAGTGTCCGCCGTCCGCTGGACCGACGGACCAGGCCGTAGTTCCCTTGGTCGGGTTGCCTTCGGAGTCCGTCCAGTCGAAGGCTGCTCCACCCCACTCCTGGACGTCGATCTCGAGGTGCTTCTTGTACCAATCGCCGAGGGCTTTGGGGTCCTTGGCGCTCATGAAGATGCCGCCAATGCCTGTGACCCTTCGCATTCGGACCTCCGATCTCGGCTGAAATTGCCGGGGGGAGAGTGTTCGTCACGGAGCTTCCGACTCTGCTCCTTCGGCCGACACTTTGCGCCCGCCGCACTTGCGCGACAAGCAGATACGCTGTGCGGCGCGAAGCCGAATCGCCTGATCGACGTCTCGAAGGAACACAACACCGGAGGGCGCAACCGCAAGGGTTCGCCCCACCGGATTGGACGAGGCGGACGGCACTCCGCGGAGCAACAGCGGCGTATTCCTGTTTGATCATGCCCCGATCGTTGGGTCACAACGCGCATGCTTCAAGACATGCGGATTCACTCGCGCTCGAACCTGCTCCCAATGAGCCACCAATGCTGCCGACCATGTGACCGCGCACGTCGACCAGCTCGAGCGCGGCGTGGTGGCGGCGCAGGCCATTGCCTCAACCAAGTCGGCAGCCAGGGCGTGGCGGAACAACTTCTACAGAACCTGTAGCAGCGGCGTCGCGCCTCGCCTAGAGTGGGAGGCGTGCCAACCGCACCGGTCATAGCCCCCCAGCGAAGGACCAACTCCGTGCCCCCGTAGCTCAGGTGGATAGAGCAGCGGTTTCCTAAACCGCTTGCCGGGTGTTCGAGTCACCCCGGGGGCACCACCCTGTTGCGGGCCGGGCGTGTGCGCTGGTGCTCGTCTTCGAGGTCATGTTAACGTGCCTTCCGCAGCACCTTCTTGATGATCGCGGCGGGAACCCCGGCTTGCGTGTCAGAATGCTGAATCAGGCCTCGACCCTGTGAAGCCACGAGGCGCCGGTCGGAGTAAGGATCCCTCCCCATGCCCCAGGCCGCTCCCGATCCAATCCCCGACCTGCTCCCTTGTGGCTATCGAGTCGAGCGCGAGCTTGGACAGGGCGGCATGGCGACGGTCTATCTTGCCGCGGACGAGAAGCATGGCCGGCAGGTCGCGATCAAGCTCCTCAGGCCGGAGATCGGCGCCGCCATCGGTGCCGAGCGGTTCAGGCGCGAGATCGAGATCCTGGCCCGCCTCAATCATCCCCACATCGTCACGCTGCACGACTCCGGCGCGACCGGCGATCGTCTCTGGTACGTCATGCCGTACGTCGTGGGGGAGTCGTTGCGCGCGCGGCTCATCCGCGAACCGAAGCTCCCGGTCGATGAGGCCGTCCGGCTTGCGCGCGAGATCGCAGGCGGTCTCGGGCACGCGCATCGCCAGGGCGTCGTCCATCGCGACATCAAGCCCGAAAACGTCCTGCTCTCCGAGGGGCTCGCGCAGATCTCTGACTTCGGGATCGCGCGCGAG
>JBKJOC010000299.1:0-6748 GCA_046595725.1 Candidatus Eiseniibacteriota bacterium | reverse complement strand
CGGACGCCTGCGCAAGGACGCGATCCTGCGAACCGTCGAGGCGCTGGCGCGCTTCGTCGCCCTCGCCCGGCGCATGGGCGTCGAGCGCATCGCGTGCACCGCGACGGCGGCCGTGCGCGAGGCCAAGAACGGCGGCGACTTCCTGCGCTCCGCGCGCGCGATCGCGGGCATCACACCGCGCGTGATCCCGGCGCGCGAGGAAGGCCGCCTGATCTACCTCGCCGTGCGCAATGCGCTCGCGATGCCGGACGAGCCTTCGCTCGTGCTCGACATCGGCGGCGGGAGCCTCCAGATGGTGGCGGGGGACCGCGAGAAGCTCGAGCAGGTGGCGTCGGCGCCGCTGGGCGCGCTCCGGCTGGGCGAGCTCCATCCCCTGGGCGACCCCCCGAAGAGCGCCGACCTGGGAAAGCTCAGGCGCGCGATCCGCAAGGCCGCGAAGCCCGGGCTCGCTGCCGTCCTCGAGTTCAAGCCCAAGCATGCGTTCGGGTCCTCCGGCGGGATCCATGCCATGGCCCATGCCGCGCGCGCGATGGAGGGCGGCGAGCCGATCGCCCAGATCAACGGATATGTGCTGACCACGCGTGTCCTGGCGAAGACGCTCAAGTGGCTCCAGGCGATGAAGGTGTCCGAGCGCGCCCGGCTGCAGGGCATCGATCCGGGTCGCGCCGAGATCATCGTGCACGGGGGCTTGGTCCTGCTGCACGTCCTCGAGGAGGCGAAGATCGACCGCATCACGATGTCGGACTACGGGGTGCGCGAGGGGCTGATCGCCGACGACATCGCACGCTACGCGAAGGAGATCTCGAAGCTCGACGCAGTCGAGGACCTCCGCCTGCGCAGCGTGATGCAATTGCTCGAGCGCTTCCGCGGCGACGAGACCCACGCCCACCACGTCACCAGTCTCTCGCTCTCCCTGTTCGACGGCCTGCGCCGCGAGCACCGGCTCGACGATGACGCCCGCCGGCTGCTGGAATATGCGGGTCTGCTGCACGACATCGGGTCGGTGATCCAGCACGATCGCCATACCGAGCACTCGTATTACATCATCAAGCACGGCGGGCTGCGCGGATTGCCCGAGGAAGAGGTCGAAATCGTGGCCGAGATCGCGCGCTACCATGGCAAGACGCGGCCCAAGAAGAGCCACGCTGCGTTCGCCGCCCTCGATCGCAGGGGCCAACGCGCGGTGCGCTGGCTGGCGGCAATTCTTCGCGTCGCCGAGGCGCTCGACCGCAGCCAGTATCAGCTTGTGCGCGGGGTCACCGTGTCGCGGGTCGGCGGCGCGCTCACGATCCGGGTCAAGGCGAAGGAAAATGTGCGGCTCGAAGTCTGGGCGGCGCGCCAGCGCTCGGCCCTGTTGTCGCGCCTGCTCAAGCGGCCCGTGCGCGTCGTTCTCCTGCACGCTCCCGTGAAGTCGAAGGCGATGGCCTCCTAGGCGGTCGCCCGGGGAGCGCGGAACGCCGCGCGCGCCTTGCGCTCGCGGTCGAGCGCGCGCAGGGCGAGCTCGGCCATCGACTGATCCTCGTACAGGAGCGTGAACGCGCCCGCCGAGTCCACAGCGTGCCGAACTCGCCGCGCGCGCTCGCGGTCGATCCACCCCAGCAGCGTGGCCCAATCATGGACCGTGCCGAGCTGGCGCTGCACGCGCCGAAATTCCCGCACGCTCTCGCCATCCCCGCTCACGCCGATCGCCGTCATGCACTCGAGTGTATAGCGCGCCTTCTTGGCCGCGATGCGCGCCTGGTGGAGCGCGTCGTCTCCGCCGCCGCCCGGCGACAGCTCCGTAAGCGCGGCGCGGGCCCGCGCCTCGCGCTTGCCGGCGCGTGCCCTGGCGTCGTCGATCGTGGCGGGGGCCTGGGCGAGGCGATTCGAGAGTCCCGCACTCGCACGTTCGACGCGGGCGAGAATCCGGGCAATCCGCGCGGTGCCCGCTGCGCGGGCGGCATCGCGGCGGTCGCGCTCGAGACGGGCCTCGAGCCGCGACTGCAGGACGCGCCCTGCGATCTGGAGCCCGGGAGACTCTTCGGCGATCAGATCGCTGAGCAACTCGAGGTGGACCTCGTGCTCGCGCACGGCGCCGAGCGCGCGGCGCAGGCGGCCGAGGTCCTTCCGGGCCTTGCGGGCGGACGAGTTTTCGAGCGTGGCGCGCCAGAGCGACAGGATATCCGAGAGCCGGCGCGTCGCGACTCGCAGGTCATGGATCGCCTCGTCGCGCGCGAGCGTGCGCACGCGGCGTGCGGCGTCGAGCAGTTCCTCGGCGCGAGCCGAGAACTCGGCGAGCAGGTGGGCGGCGACGGCAGCGGGGGTCGCGGTCACGGGTTCAGCTTGCGGGCGATCCGCCCTCGTCCGTGTGGGCCTTCTTGCGGAGGATCTCGAGCACCCGCTGGGAGAGGTCGTGCGCCGTCTCCTCGACCGGTCGCGTGGCGTCGAGCGTCTCGAAGCCATACTCGCGGGAGAGATCGTCGAGTTCTTCGATCACCCGCGTCTGGTAGTTGACGAACGAGTCGAACAGGTCCTGCCCCATCGGGAGATCCATGCCGGACTCCCAGTAGTCGAAGCCGCCGTTCATGATCACGCGCGGCACCAGTTCGGGCACCTGGATGCGCAGGTAGTAGACCGCGTCCGGCTTGAGGGCGAACGAGAACACGCTCTTGATCCAGTCGGGGTCGGCGCCGCGCACGATCGCGCGCGCGATCAGCGAGTAGATGTAGCGATCGGTCAACATGACGAAGCCGGCCCGTAGGGAGGGCAGGATCTGGCGCTCGAGGCGGTCGGCGAAATCGGTCGCGTAGAACAGGTTGTACGCGTTTGATCCGAGCGTGTTGCCTTCCTTTGCCTGCTTGATGCCCTCGGCTGCCAGGTCGGAACGCGTCAGGCCGGTCTCGGCCACCGCATAGCCCTCGCGCTCGAGCACCGAGCGCAGGTGGTTGACGTGCGTCGTCCTGCCCACGCCGTCCGTGCCCTCGACCACGATCAGCCAGCCGGTGAGGTCGCTCGGCTCGAGGTTCGGGATGCCCTCGCCGTAGGACTCGAAGCTGCGCTCCTGGGGATCCTCAGGCATGATCGGCCTCCTCCAGCTCGCGCCGCAGGCCGATGAGGTGCGGCTTGATCGCCTTGCGCAGCGCCTTTTGCTGCGCCTCGATCGGGCGCGTCGCATCCATCACCGTCAGGTCGAATTCCCCGACGAGGTGCTCGTACTCCTTGAGGATCCGGGCCTGGAACAGGCGATAGGACTGCTGGACGTCGGCGTGAAGGCTCAGGTCCATGCCCGCCTCGTAGTGCTTGAGCTTCGGGCGGCCCGAGAGGATGCGCTTGAGCGCGACCTCGAGCGGGGTCCGGAAGTAGAACGCCATGGTCGGCACCACCGCGAAGCGGTAGAGCGATCGCACCCAGCGCGGATCAACGCCGCGGGAGACGTCGCGCGCGAATGCGGTGTAGACATAGCGATCCGCCAGCACGATCGCCCCACCCTTGAGGAAGGGGACGATCTCTCGTTCGACGCGATCGTAGAAGTCGGTGGCGTGCAGCAGTGAGAACGTGAGCGGCGTCAGGATCTTGCGCTTCTTGCCGCGCTTGGTGGTCTCCCGTACGATCGGCGAGCTGTTCCACTCGCTGAACACGACCGGGTAGCCTTCGCTTCGCAGCCACTGGGAGAGCAACGTCAACTGCGTGCTCTTGCCGGAACCGTCGATGCCTTCGACGATGAACAGGCGTCCCGGCCAGTCGGGCCGAACTCCGCCGTAGCTGCCTGGAACCACGCTCATGGGAGTTCGACTTTCTTTTTGCCAAGCAGCCGCAGGATCCGCGGCGGGAGGAACCACTCAAGCGTTCCAGAGCCGCCGCGCAGCAGCCCGGAGGTGTCGATCCGGCACGCGCCGGCCTTCTTGAGCGGAAGGGCGGTGGTTTCGCGTCCGACCAGTCGACCCGCCAGCATCCCCAGGTCGGGCTCGTGCCCGACCAGGGCAAGCACCTCGCCCGGCGTCCGCCGCGATTCCGAAAGCAGCTCGCGCCAGATGTCGATGCCGGGCGCGAGAGCGTCGACGACGACGATCTTGGGTTTCGGATCGTAGGCTGCCGCCAGGCGCTCGGCGGTTTCTCGAGCGCGCACCAGCGGGCTCGTCCAGATTCGCCCGAGCTTGGGCTCGAGCCGGGCGATGCCCAGGGCGGCCTTGCGCGTGCGCTTCTTGCCAATCGCGGAGAGCGGCCGTTCGCGGTCGTCGGGCCAGCGCTTGTCATCCGCGGTGCCGGCCGGTCCGTGACGTAACAGGATGAGTTTCATGGGGCCTCGTCCTCCAGGGTGGCGCGAGCCAGGCAGCGCGGGGGCGCGCCAGCGGGCGAAGGTTGCGTTCACCGTAGCACCCGCCGGAAGGCGCTGGCAACGGGCTCGAAAGCGCCGGGGCAAGGCCGTGGCGCGGTTCCGGTCCCGTTCGCGGCCGGTTGCCGCGGCAGGGACACTGGACAAGTGGGGCGCGGTGCGTTCCACTGCGGGCATGAACCGACCCATTCTCTGTGCGCTTTTCCTCGGATCAATCCTGCTCGGATCGTCCCTGCTCGCCGGCTGCTCGCCCGCGCGCGAAAAAATCGAACATGACGGCACCTCGACCGCGCGCGTGGAGGGCGAGCCAGCACTCTGCGACCCGGCCCACCCGGGAATCGAGCAGGGCTCGCTCGACGGCGGCGGCACGGGCACGGGCGACGCCATCCGCACGGGGGCGATCACGCTCGCGTCCGACGGCGACTGCCGGCGCGTCGCACTGGCGCTCCTGCTGTCGAGCGGCGCGCCCGCGGGCAGCGCGGGCCACCTCACCGGCGCCTTCGATCGGGCGAACGGCCTGGTGCGGATTCCGCTGCCGCCGCAGGTCAAGGAGGCGGCGCAGGCGGACACCACGTTCGCCGATCGCTCGGTCGCGGCGGCCTACGTGGTCCACGGCCTGCAGGGCGAGTTTTTCCTCGACGTGCACCTGGTGCACCCGGTGATGGCATGGGCGCACGCGCTCCACAACCCGGCCCGGCTGTTCGTCGACGTCTCGCCGGGCGGGGGAGCGGTGCCGGCGGCGGCGCCCCATGCGAAGAACGTGGTCGTGATCGAGCCGCGCAGAGGCGCGGCGACCTATCCGCTCGTCATCCGCGGTTACGGACGCACGTTCGAGGCCAACGTGGTGGCTCGCATCGCGCAGAACGATTCCGTCCGCGCCATGACCCACGGCACCGCGGCCGACTGGTCGACGACCTGGGGCGAGTTCGAGCTCACGATCGTGAGCGGTCCGTCGGGCGCCGTAACGCTGTTCGTCGGCGAGGACTCCGCCGCGGACGGCTCGCCGATCGGGGTCCGGATCCCTCTGGTGATGCAGTGATCCGCGGGCGCTTCAGGGAGTGCGCAAACGCGCCGAAAGAAGGCCCATGGCCCGCCAGATGAAGCGCATCCCGCCGCCGAGCGAGCCCTCGGATCGCCCGGCCGACCCGGTGTGGGACGAAGTTCTCGCGCTGCGCCGCGCCGGCCGCCCGGCGCGGGCGCTCGAGGCGCTGGCGCTGCTCGCCGAGTCCGATCCGGCGTCGGCGGGGCACGCCGAGTTCTCCCGCCTGCGTGGCCTGATCCACGCGGACCTGGCGCACGAGCGCGAGGTGCGCGGCGACTTCGAGGGCGCGGCGACCTTCCTCACGAAGGCCATCGCCGACGCGCCACGCTTCCCTGACCTGCGCTTCCGCCTCGGGATGTCCCGCCTGCGCGTGGGCGACCCTGTGGGCGCGCGCGCCGAGTTCGAGGCCGCGCTCGCGATCGCGCCCTTGTACGCCGCGCCGCGCGTCGAGCTGGCACTGATCGACGCACGCCAGGGTCGCCTCGGCGAGAGCCTCGCCATGCTGCGCAAGCTGGGCGAGAGCCGACCGGCGGACCTGGGGGAGGAATTCCGGCGCGGGCTCGAGAAGCTTGCCGGCGCGGACTGGGAAGGCAGCGAGGACATCCTGCGGCGCGCGTTCGGGCTCGGACCCTCGCCAGTGGACGACCGATTGCGCGTGGTCGGCACGCTGCTTGCCGAGAATCGCACCGAGGAGGCGCTCGCGCTCGCGCGCGCGCTGGTCGACGAGAACCCGCTTTTCCCCGATGCCCACATTGCGCTCGCGCTCGTGCGCCGCGAGCGCGGCGAGTGGGACGACTGCGCCGAGGCGTGCGGCCGCGCGCTCGAGATCAATCCCTCGTTCCATCAGGCGCGTGTCTACCTGGCGGAGGCGCTTTCGCGCCGGGGACAGTGGGCCGAATCCGACTTCCAGCTCGACGCTGTCCTGACCGCCGAACCTGAGCACCCGCTCGCGCTTGCGCTCGCGCGCGCACTGAGGCGGAAGCCCAAGACTTCCCGCAATCGCCCCCTGCCTCATTAGTATTGTCAAAGCGCTTGACCTTCGCCCGAGGCGATCGCTAGGCTGCCTGACAGGTGGCCCGTGCGCGCCCAGGGGATCCCGAGGCAGGAGGACGTTCATGCCGAGAGGTACCGTCAAGTGGTTCAACGACGCCAAAGGCTACGGTTTCATCGCGCGCGAGGAAGGTGACGAAGTGTTCGTGCACCACGCCGAGATCGAGGGTTCGGGTTTCCGAACCCTCCACGAAGGCGAAGCGGTCGAGTTCGAGGAACGAAATGGTGAAAGGGGCATCGAGGCAGCTCACGTCGTAAAGCTTTAATCGACAAGGAGACACGGCGCCACCCGACCCGACGGATCACCATTCGTCGGGTCGCGCTTTGAGACCCAGTGAGGCTGC
>JBKJOC010000201.1:0-13304 GCA_046595725.1 Candidatus Eiseniibacteriota bacterium | reverse complement strand
CTCGCGACCTGGGTCACGCGCGAGCGCGCGAAGAACCCGCAGCGCACGCTCCTGCTCGACGGCGGCGACTGGATGCAGGGCACGCCGATCTCGAACCTCAACTTCGGCCGGCCGGTGGTCGAGTTCTTCAACCGGCTCGGGACCGACGCGGCGGCGGTCGGCAACCACGAGTTCGACTGGAGCGTTGATACCCTCTACGCCCGCATGAAGGAGGCGCGCTTCCAGCCGCTGGGCGCGAACTGGATCGAGAAGGCGACGGGCCGTCGCGCTCCTCTGGTCGCGCCCTGGACGATCGTCGAGCGCGACGGACTCAGGATCGGCGTGATCGGCCTCCTGACCGAGAACACCGCGACCGTGACGCTGCCGCAGAACGTCAAGGCCTACACCTTCCCGAATGGCGGAAAGATGGCGCGCGCACTCGCCGACTCGGCGCGCGCCGCGGGCGCGGACCTGATCGTGGTCTTGGGCCACCTGCCCGGAAGCATCGACTCGACGGGAGCGGTGCGCGGCGAGCTGGCCGAGATCGCGCGCGCCGTCGGAGGCCCGGAGGGCGCGATCGCAGTGCTGGGCGGCCACAGCCACAACCGGCTGAACGGCATGGTGGACGGCACCCCGGTGATGATCTCGGGCTCCCACGGCACAACGCTCGGCCGCATGGACTTCGTGATCGACCGCCGGACCCGCCGACCGATTCCCGAGGAAACGCGGCGGCAGCTCATCACCACGTTCGCCGACGAGCCCCGGCCCGACCCGCCGACCCTTGCCTGGGTCGATTCGGCCAATGCACTCCTGCTGCCGATCACCTCGCGCATCCTCGGGCGCTCGAAGGAGGACCTGGAGCGCAACCGCACCGGCGAATCCTCCCTCGGCGACTGGGTCGCCGATGCGATGCGCGCGGCATCGGGCGCGGACTTCGCCTTCCAGAACCCCGGCGGGTTGCGCGCCGACCTGGCGTCGGGCGAGGTCACCATGGGCGACGTCTACGAGGTGATGCCGTTCGACAACCAGATCGCGACCGTGAACCTGAGCGGCGCCCAGGTGCTCGACCTGCTCGAGCACGGGATCTCCGCCACGTCGGTGGTCCAGCTTTCGGGGATGTCAGTCGTCTACGACTCCGACCGCCCGCGCGGGGAGCGCGTTCTCGAGGTGCGGCTGCCGAACGGCAAGCGGCTCGATCCGGGCGGTCGCTACAAGGTCGCGACCAACGACTTCATGGCGCAGGGCGGCGATGGCTTCACGATGATCGCAGAGGGCGAGGGGCTGGCGCTGCCGGGGCTGCTCATGCGCGACCTGCTGATTGCGGACGTGGAGAAGCACGGACGGTCGGGGCTGCCGTTGACAGCGCCGGCCCCGGGACGGCTCGTCAACAAGGCGGCGAAGGCAACCCCGCGCGCCGCCAGCGAGGCGGTCCGCTAGTCCGCTTCGACCTCGATCCCGGCGGTCGACGGGTCGAGGCGGTCGAGCAGCTTCCCCAGCAGCCGGCACACGAACGCGACCTCGGCGATCATCCACGCCAGCGCGATCGCCGACCCGAACACCAGGCACGAAGGTCCAACGTAAGGCGACAGCAGCCACGCAAGGGCGCCGCCCGAGGCGGCCGCCGGCAGAGCGACCACGCAGAGCGCGAACAGCGTCCCGAAGAGCGTGAGGATGCGCTGGCCGGAAGCCTCGAAGCCGCGCGTGCGGCCGTTGCCGAGGGCGACCCAGGCGGGGAACAGCACCACCAGCGCGTTCTGCAGCGCGACCGCCACCAGCGTGAGCCCGGGCAGGAGGAGGAACGCGGCGCCTCCGCCGGCGAACAGCCAGGTCACGACGACACCGCCCACGGAGGGCGCGCCCGACATCGCGAGCGCGAACGCGCCGATCGCGATCGTCAGCACCTGGATGACAGCCAACACCGTCCACGAGCCCAGCACCTCCGCCCACACCACCGCGTGACCGGCAATCGGCATGGTCTTGATGGCGTCGATGCGGAACAGGTCCTCGCGCAGGTCGTTTCTCATGAAGACCGGCCCGAACACCGACGTGAAGGCCGCGACCGCCGCGCACAGGAGGGCGGCCAGGAGCCACAGGCCCTCGCGCGCCTGGGCGAACTGGATCGCCCACGTCAACATCGCGAACACGAACGCGAGCAGCGCGAACAGCGCGCGGAAGGGCGTCACGCGCGAGAGGTTGATCAGGTTTTTCCACACCAGCGCGGTCTCGGGCCGTCCGGTCGGCGAGAGCTTCCACGGAAAGCGACCGGCGCGCTTGACCAGGCGGCCGCCCCTGAGCGAGGTCTCGAGGCGGGCCTGCCGGCGCGCGGTGACCTTCTGCGACAGCTCGAGCGACGCCTCCTCGAACGACGTGTCGGCGCGCAGCACCCACAGGTAGTGAACCAGGAAGATCGCCAGGCCGATCGATCCGTAGTGCAGGAACTCGCCGGGCGTGCGCGCCAAAAGGAGCCGCGGCAGCGCCAGGAACGGCCACAGGAGGACGCTCGTCAGCCCGCTGTTGCCGGCGTTCGCCAGCGCGCGGCTGACCTCGCTGAAGCGCTCGAGCGAGGGCTCGCCCCCGGGCCCGATCCACGCCGAGACCGCCTGGGCGAATTGGGTCCACGTCGAGCGCGCGCTGACGACCATGGCGACCACGATCACGAGCGCGACCACGATCGAGACCAGGCGACGGCGCACCGCGCTCAAGCCCGCCTCCATCAGGTCGGTCCGGACGAACGAGGCCGCGATCCCGTGCAGGTGGCCGATGGCGAAGAACAGCCACAACGCCAGCACGCGCGCCCAGCCGTCGGGATGGGTCAGCCGCGCGCCCGAGAAGATCGCCGAGATGAACGCGCCGAACAGGATGCCGACCTGCGCCTGCATGAGCTTGTACTGGACCAGCTGCCGGCGCGAGATCGGCGCCGGGAACAGGAAGTGCAGCTCGGCCGGCGTGAACGAGAGCGCGGCCTTCTTGCTGGGCAGGATCCACATCAGGACGATCCAGAGGAAGATCGCGACGCCGCCGACGAACACCAGCGCGTCGCGCACGTCGGGCGGCAGGACGCCCCAGCCGCCGACCCGCACGGGGCTGCCGTGCTTGAGCAGCGGGCGCACCACCCAGGTACCGAACCAGAGCAGGCTGACGACGAACGGGATGAGGTAGCGCGGCTCCCTGAGGCGTGCAAGCCGGCGCGTGATGCGGTTCTTGAACGAGGTTTTCAGCAGGTAGGAGAAGACGTCGATCACGAAGCGGCCTGGTCCCCGCGCCCGGTCACGGTGAGGAAGATGTCCTCGAGGCTTGCGTCCTGCGCCAGGCCGGGCGCGAGCGCGCGAATCTCCGTCAACGTGCCGAGCGCGATCTTGCGCCCGCCCTGCAGGATCAGCACGCGGCCGGCGATCTCCTCCACCAGGTGCAGCAGGTGGGAGCTGACCACGATAGCGGCCCCTCTGTGGGCGCGCTCGACGATCGTGGCTTTCATGCGGCGGATCCCGAGCGGGTCCAAGCCCGTGAGCGGTTCGTCGAACAGCAGCGCCCTGGGCTCGTGCAGGAGACCGCACGCGATGGCGAGCTTCTGCTTCATGCCCCTCGAGAGCTCGCCGGGCAGCACGTCCGCCTTGTCGGTCAGCTCGAGTTCTTCGAGCAGGGCCTTGCCGCGCTCGGACACGTCCCCGGTCTGGTAGAGGCGCGCGGTGAGAGCCAGGTGCTCGCGCACCGTGAGGTACTCGAAGAGGTGGGGCTCGTCGGGCAGCCAGGCAAGGCCGCGCTTGGCCTCGACCGGGTCGGTCTGGATGTCGTGGCCGTTGATCAGGACCCGGCCGGCGGTCGGGCGCAGGATGCCGACCAGGCAGCGCAGCGTGGTCGTCTTCCCGGCGCCGTTCGGGCCCACCAGGCCGAGGATCTCCCCGGGCGCGACCGCGAAGTCAAGGTCTGAGACTGCGACGAAATCGCCATAGTTCTTGATAAGGCCCGTGACCTGGATCACGCAGGTTTCCTTTCCGTCGGACGCGGGATGGGAGCCCGTTCGCCGCCGGAAACTATCACAGCCCGGGCCCGGCCGAGGAGACTAGCGGGCGACGCCCAGGTTTGCGGGAGTGGAGGTCCTCGGGCGCCCGCTGCGGCCGTCACGCGGCAGGATGGGGGCGCGCGCCAGGTAGGAGACGACGCCGCGCGCGATCTGCTCGCCCATTTCCTGCTGAAAGCCGGGGTCGCGCAAGAGGCGCTCCTCGACCGGGTTGTTGATGAACGCGGTCTCGACCAGCACGGAGGGGACGGTCGGCGACTTGAGCACCGCGAAGCCGGCCTGGCGGACGCCGCGGGCCTCGAGCCGGCGGCCGCTCTCGATCTCGCCGAGCACGGCCTCGGCGAGGACCGAGGACTGCTGCATCGACTCGGTCTGCTTGAGGTCGAACAGGATGCCGGCGAGGTCGTCGGCGGCGCCGGCGCCGGGCCCGGCGGAGATCTCGTCGGCCGCGTTCTCGAGGTCGGCCAGGGCCTTCGAAGCTTCGTTGGTCGCGCTCGAGAGCGAGAGGAAGTAGACCTCGGTTCCGCTGCCACGGCCGCTCTTCGAGGAATTGCAGTGGATCGAGACGAACGCGTCGGCGGCGTAGCGCTCGGCCACGCGGTAGCGCTCGCGCAGCGGCACGTCGTAGTCGCCGGTGCGCGTGAGCACGACCTGGACGCCGGGCTGCTTCTCGAGCTGCTCCTTGAGCCGGCGCGCGATCGCGAGCGTGACGTCCTTCTCATAGGTGCGCTGAGGGCCGACCGCCCCCACTGCCTCCCCACCGTGCCCGGGGTCGATCACGATGATGCGACGGGCGTTCGCCGTCAGGCGCTCGATGCGCGCCCGCTCCGTGGCGTCGCGCTCGGCCTGGCCGGGACGCACGACGTCGACCACGACGCGCGCGGCCTGGCCGGCATCGCCGTCGAGGCCGAACACGCGCGGCGGGTTCCACTCGTTCATGTGGACGGTCAGGCGAAAGCCGTCGGGCGTCTCGTCGGCTTCGATGCGCGAGACCGCACCGTCATTGAGCGCCGGCGAGCCGAACAGGGGCGACTTGAGACCCGTGGGCACGAGGACGGAAAACGCCCGCCCGGAGGAATCGGCCTGGATCCGGAACCCGCTCGAGCGCGAGAGGTCGAGCACCAGGCGCGTGCTGTTGGGGCCGGTGTAGGAGCGCAAGGTCTGCGCCACCGGTGCGGGCGGCGGCAGAGGCGGCCGGCGCGCCCGCGTGGCGGCGCGTTTCTTCGCCGGTCTCTTCCGGGCGACGCGCGCCTGCGCCTCCCGGGGCCCGATCGGCCCCGGAACGGCGCTGGCGACGAACGCGGCCACCACCAGCGCGGCCAGGAAGCGCGTCACTCCGTACCGGGTCAGCGCTACTCCTTCAACTTCACGGGCACGTAGTGCGTGCTGAAGCGGCCCGAACTCCACTCGACGTCGCCCACCAGCACGCGCATCGGGCGCGTCCCCGCCCTCGCCTGCCTGAGCGCGGCGCCCAGGTCGGCGGCGGTCGTCAGGTCGCGGCCGTTGGCCTCGAACAGGAGTTGGCCCTCGGAGATGCCGGCAACGTCCGCCGGCCCACCCTCCTCGACCTGGTCGACCACCACGGCCTTGACGCTTTCGCCCAGCGCCTCGCGCTCGCGCGCGTTGAGCTCGCGTACGGTCGCGCCCATGCCGACCACGACGTCGCGCGGGTCGTCGGTGCCGCCCGCGTCGGGCGCGGTGCGGTTGAGCCCGTTGCGCCGCCCCGGAGCCTGCGCCAGCACGACGTCGCGGTTCGCCAGCGTGACCTGCACCTCGTTCTTCTTGCCCTCGCGCAGCAGCCCGACCGCGACGTGCTTCTCGACCGGCGTGTCGGCGACGCGCAGGCGGAAGCCCGTGACGTCCCTGACACGCACGCCGTCGAACGAGGTGATGATGTCGCCGCGGCGAATCCCGGCGCGCGAGGCGGGCGAGTCCTCCGAGACGTTCTGCACCAAGATGCCCGCGTCGGACTTCACGCCGTAGGACTCCGCAAGGTCGGGCGTCAGCTCGGCCGGCTCGACGCCGAGGAAGCCGCGCACCACCTTGCCGCCGGCGACCAGCTGCTCGGCGATGTGCTTCGCCAGGTTGATCGGAATCGCGAAGCCGATGCCCTGCCCCTGGGCGTTGATCGCGGTGTTGATGCCGATGGCCTCACCGCGCAGGTTGACCAGCGGGCCGCCCGAGTTGCCGAAGTTGATCGAGGCGTCGGTCTGGATGAAGTCCTGGTAGTCGGGCGCGCCGCCCGCGATGTTGAGCGAGGAGCGTCCGCGCGCGCTCACGATCCCCGCGGTGACCGAGCCCTGGAGCTCGCCCAGCGGATTGCCGATCGCCATTACGTACTCGCCGACGCGGATCCTGTCGGAGTCGCCGAGCGGCAGGAACGGCAGGTTGCCCGTGGACTTGATCTGGATGACCGCAACGTCGGTCGCCTGGTCCTGGCCGATCACCTTCGCCTTGAAGATGCGCTTGTCGGAGAGCGTGACCGTGATCTCCGAGGCGTCTCGCACGACGTGGTTGTTGGTCAGGATGTGGCCTTCGCGGTCGATCAGGAAGCCCGAGCCCGAGGAGGGGATCGTCATCGAGCGCCCGCGCGGATTCTGGTTACCCTGGGGATCGCCGAAGAAGCGCCGGAAGAGCTCGCTGTCGTCGCCGCCCTCGGCGGAACCGTTGCCGACCTTTCTGCGGGTGTCGATGCTGACGACTGCCGGCGCGGTCCGCTCGGCGACGGCGACGAACGGGCTTTCGATACCGGCGCCGGGCAGCGCCGTCAGCGCGGCGTTGACCATCTGGCTTTCGGAAGTCTGGGCGATCGAGTCGGGCTGGACGCGCAGCGTGCCCGCGAGGGCGAGGCCGAGCATCAGGCCCAGCGCGACGAACAGGCCGGCGGCACCCCAGAAGCGCGCCGGTCGGGCGGTCGGACGTTCGGTGGACATGGGTGGATGGTCCTCCTATCCGCCCGAAGGCGGAGTGTGCGATGCGGTGTTCGGGTGTACGCAGATCCATGCTAGGGAGCGCCGTCCATCCCGGTCAAGAAGCGCCCGTCGCTTCACAGTAAATTGGCGCGCGGGGGGCCGGGCGGCGTCGGCCTTGCCCATTCATGACGATTTCGGCACTCTGCGCAAATGACAGTTCCTCCCATCGAGACGCCGCCCGCGGACGCGGTCCTCTTCGTCTCCGACGTTCACCTGGGCGCGGGCCACCCCGAAGCCGACGCTGCGCGCGCCGCGCGCTTCCTCGCCTTTTTGGACCTCCACGCGCGCTCGGCCCGCGCGCTCTACGTGCTCGGCGACCTGTTCGACTTCTGGTTCGACTACCGGCACGCAATCCCGCGGCAGCACGTGCGCGTCCTGGCGCGCCTGGGAGCGCTGGTCGACGCCGGCGTGCCCATC
This sequence comes from Candidatus Eiseniibacteriota bacterium, assembly GCA_046595725.1. Classification (GTDB taxonomy): domain Bacteria; phylum Eisenbacteria; class RBG-16-71-46; order RBG-16-71-46; family DASYSL01; genus JANPEF01. Next base: position 5,918 of record JBKJOC010000201.1, on the reverse strand, counting down.
CGCTTCTTTGGCGGCAATCACGACTTCTGGGCCGGCCCCTTCCTCGCCTCCGAGTTCGGCATCGAGGCCTTCGACGGCCCGCGCACCCTGCCGATCGGGGGCAGGAATGTTGCGCTCATGCACGGCGATGGCCTGGCGCGCGGCGATCGCGGGTACAAGCTGCTCAAGGGCATGCTGCGGAACCGCTTCACGATGGCCGCCTACCGCGCGCTCCATCCCGACTTCGGCATTCCGTTCGCGCTCTGGGTGTCGCGACTCTCGCGCCACAGCCGCGACGAGTCGAAGGTCGACCGCGAATGGCTCTTCCGCCAGCTCGCGCTGCCGCGCTTCGCCCTGGGAGCCGACGCGGCGATCACGGGCCACTACCACCACCCGACGCACTTTCGCCGCGAAGAAAGGGACTTCCTGATTCTGGGGGACTGGGTGACGCACAGCACGTTCGCCTCGCTCTCCGGCGGGCGCTTCGCGCTCTGGTCGTGGGATGGCAGCAGGGCCCGGCGACTCGAAAGCCCGGGCATCGACGCGGAGACGCTGCCCTAGAAGCGGGCCCCGAGCGCGATCCGGTGGGAGCTTCCGAGCTGGTCCTTGTAGGGCACGAACGCATAGTCGACGTCGAAGCGCCCGACCGCGATCCCTGCGCCCGCAGTGAGGTCCGAGGCGTCCTGACCGAGCATCCAGCCCGCGCGCAGCGCCAGGTTCGGCACCGGCAGGACCTCGAGGCCGAGCCGGCCCTCGGCGGAATCCCCCTTGAGCTTGACCAGGTCCGCCGCGGCGCGCCACGCGAGGCGCCCCGCCCTCCCGCCATAGGCCGCCCCCGCCGAGAGCGTGAGCGGCTGCGGCACCTTCGCGCCGTCAGATCCGTCCTCCGCCTTGAACGCCGGGCTCTTCCCGAGATTGCGCACCGACGCCCCGAGCGTGATTCCGCGCGCGCCGGCCGGCGCGTAGAGTGCCCCCGCCGAGAGGCCAAGCGCCGAGGCGCCGCTGCCGGCCAGGCTCTCGTGCGCCCACTGGAGCGCGCCGCCGAGCCGCAATCCCGGCCCCGCCGCCTTCGCCACGCCGAGCGCGACCGCGAAGTCGCTCGCGCCGAACGTGCCGAGCAGGTTGCCGAGCGGATCGCGCTCGTCGATGCGGTCGGTGTAGTGGGCGTTGAGGGCGATCCCGAGACCGTCGCCGCCCTTCTCGAGCGCGGCGCCGACCAGCTCCTGGCGGAACTTCTGGATGCTCTCGTGGTGATCGAACCCGACGCGCCCACGCGAGCCCTCGGCCAAAGCCACCGGAGCGAGGCCGGCCGGATTCCAGAACAGCGCGATCGGGCCCTCGGCCAGCGCCGCTCCCGCTCCCCCGAGCGCGGCAATGCGCGCCCCGGCGGGCAGGTCGAGGAAGGAGAAGCCGGTGGTCGTGCCCGCATGGGCGGGCCGCCCACCCGGCAGAAGCAGAAGAAGCAGGGCGCCCGCCGCAAGCAGGCCGGGACGGCGGAAGGACGGGGTCATCGAGCCTCGCACGGTGGATTCCGGAAATGGAAGGCCCGCCGCACCTGCGCGGCGGGCCATGCCGGAGTCTAGGACCCGGTGCCCGAAGGGTCAACGGGCGCCGAATTCGGCCGTCTCGTTTTACTCCGATGGCGGCCGATTTTCTCCCTACTGGGTCGGGCGATCGCTCCTCGGATGCCGGGCCAGCTGGGGATTGTCGGCGTCCACCTGGTATGCCCAGTCGAACCGGACCTGGGTGTCGCTCAAGGAGGTCACCCGGAACTTGGCGTAGTGGTTGGTGCGCGTCCACAGGTAGTAGGAGTGCCCCACCACCAGCTCCACCGTTCCGGTCGTCGACCACCCGGCGCTGGGCGCCCAGTCGAGATCGTCCAGCTCGTGATAGCCCGCGTCCTGGATGTCGGTGTTGGTGTCGCGCGCCACCATCAGGCGCGTCCCGCCCGAGGCGCTGAAGTACATGTCGGCCGACGGGTCGGTCGAAAGCCGCACCAGGCCGCCTGCGAAGTCGTAGCCCGACGCCGAGCCGGGCTCGGCCGACGAAGGCGCCAGCGCCACGTTCACGCCCGAGGGACGCGGCGTGTCGTTCACGTTCTCGGTCGAGAGGTCGCTCTCATTGCCGGCGATGTCGTAGGCCGAGACCGCAAAATACCAGGTCGTGCCGTTGGCCAGCCCATTGACCTGGTATTGCGTCGTGGAAGCCGTTCCGAGCACGGAGTAGGGGCCGTTGAATGCCGGGGCGAGGTAGACACGATAGCCAGCCAGGTCGGGCTCGGTATTGCGGATCCAGCGCAGCTGCACACTGCCATTGCCGGTGACCGAATACAGCGCCTGCGGAGGCGCCGGAGCGACCCCGTCGCGCACGACGACGGGATCGTCCACGGAGCAGCCCGACAGGACGAGGGCGGCAAGGACGGCGATCGTGCTGCCGCCGAGGGTGAAGGAACGCGCAAGGTGACGAAGCGACATCGAGGGCCTCCTGGGGCCGCGGGGGTCGGATCGCGGCTGGTTCCGCGAAACGCAAGGCATGTGCCAGCCTCACAGGCGACGGAGTGCAATGAGGGAAGTCGTTGTGAAGAAAAGCGATGATCGGTTGGGGCCGCCGTGACAGACCAGGCCTCGCGGGTCCGGGCGCCGTTCACCTGCGGCACAGTCGCATCAGGTTGTGCCTGGTGCCCGGCCAGTCTTCATAAAATGACCCCGGGAGTCCGCCCGACTCCCGGGGCCTACAATGCGCAGCGTTTCAGAAAAACTACGGGCGCCGGTGATCGGAGGGCAACGACCTGGACATCCCCCAGTGTTGGCCAATGCCGTACCGGACCGGCACCCGTTTACTTCCTTTTGCTGCCTCCCATCGAAACCCCGCGACCCCTCTCGTCGACCCCCCGCTCTGCAATGAGCTGGACCGGGTTGTGCTTTTCGCGAGTGGCCTCCGCGGCCGCCGCGGGGTTTGAAACTTTGAGACTATGCTGCTGACTGCAAACTCCGGGCTAGTCGGGCGCTTGGGGAGGCCCAACGTCGATTCCGACAGGGGCAATTCCCTGGATCCTGCCCCAGCAAATCCCCGACAAGCCCAGACAACCAAGATGTCCGTTGCTACGCTCTGTTGTTCGCTTGCCGTCAGGCCGCTTTGCCGCGACCGGCGGGTGTGGCGGATACTTGGGGAGCCGTTCCCCGCGCGAAGGTGCGCTGGCCCTGGTGCTTGCGAGGCTCGGCTCCTCGTTTCTCAGCGTGCTGCTTTTGGAGGTCCCCCCCTCCGGTCATCCTCCATTGCATCGTGCATGCCACCCCGATGTTTCCCTCGAGGGCCGCCCTGAAATGGATGCGCTGTAAGCTTGTAAATGATTGTCATGAAGACGATTACGATCTCGAGTGGCAGGAAGTGTCACCGCAGAGGTCCGGCCCGGGCGGATCGCCGGGGAGACAACATTGGCAAGAGACTTTATGCAGTCGCCAGAGCAGGATCATCTAAACCATTGCGGCACAAACGACTGTCGGCTCTCAAGAGACTTGAGAGCCGACTATCAAAGGAATTGTGAAGGGGTCGGGGCTTAGATCCGCAGGCGGCGGCGATCGAGCGCGAGCAGGCGGATCTTGCTGAGCAGCGTCGGGTACGAGAGTCCGAGCGCCCGGGCGGCGTGCGTCTTGTTCCAGTGGTGGTTCTCGAGCGCGTCGCGAATCAGCCGGCGCTCGAGGCGCTCGACGTGCTGGCGCACGTTGTAGTTGCCGTTGGTCTCGACCGGCAGGGTGTCGACGGGCGCCCGCATGTCCTCGGGCAGCAGATCGGTGCCGACCACGGCGTCGGGCTCCGCCAGCACCACCAGGCGCTTGACCGTCTTCTCGAGCTCGCGCACGTTGCCGCGCCACTCGTGGTTGAGCAGAGCGCGCGAGACCGCGGGCGCGAATTGCGGCACCGGCTTGTCCATCTGGCGCGCGTAGAACGCAAGGAAGTGCTCGGTCAGGATCGGGATGTCTTCACGCCGGTCCCGGAGCGGCGGCACGGTGATCGCGATGTCGTTCATGCGGTAGTACAGGTCTTCGAGGAAGCGGCCGGCCTTGATGCGCTCCCTGAGCTCGGAGTTGGTCGCGGCGACCACGCGGGCATTCGCCTGGAACGAGCGGGTCGCGCCGACGGGCCGGACCTCTCCCTTGTCGAGCACGTGGAGCAGCTTGGCCTGCAGCGGCTCGGAAATCTTCTCGATCTCGTCGAGGAAGATCGTGCCGCCGTCGGCTTCCTTGAACAGGCCGTCCTTGTCCTTGGTCGCGCCGGTGAAGGCGCCCGCGACATAGCCGAAGAGCTCGCTCTCGAGCAGGTTGTCCGGCAGCGCCGCGCAGTTCACCGCCACGAACCGCTTGTCGCGGCGCGCGGACATTTCGTGGATGGCCTGGGCGATCAGGCCCTTGCCGGTTCCGGTCTCGCCCATCAAGAGGATGCTGGCGGTCGAGTCGCCGACCTTGGCGAGCAGCGCGAGGATCTCCTGCATCTCGCGCGACTGCGTCACGATCCGCTCGAGGCCCGGCTTGGGCGAGAGTTGCTGCTTCAGGCTCTGGTTCTCCTCGAGCAGGACCGAGCGCTGCGCCTCGACCATCGCGACCGCCGCCGAGTTCGCCAGCACCGCGAGCAGGTTGATCTCGCGCTGCTTGAACGCGCCGCGCATGTTGTCGCTCAGGCGATCGACGTACACCAGCCCGACCGCCTGGCTTGGGAAGTTGAGCGGCACGACCACGAGCGAGAACACGCCCGAGAGCGCGCCCGACAGCTCGCTGGCGAACCGCGGATCGGCGGCGATCCGGCTCTTGAACACCGGCGCGCCCTGGATCAACTCGCGGCCCATGACGCGCTCGAGCGCGGCCAGCGCCTTCTTCGCGCGGTCGGCGCCGAGATTGTGGTGCGCGACGACTTCGAGTCGACCGCCGCCGGCCGCGAATGCGACGAAGCCGCGGTCACCGCCCGAGCGCTCGATCGCAAGGCGGACCGTGCGCGACAGGACGTCGTGCATGTCGTCGGCGCTCTTGAAGATGTCGTTCGCTTCCTGCAGCACGCGGAACTCGTTCGAGGTCGACACCGAAGAGGCGGCGGACAGGGCCTCGAGTTCGGCCCGCAGCTGGGCAACGTGCGCCTCGCCCGAGCTTTCGCCCGACTCACGCAGCCACACCAGCGCGTGCTCGATCTCCCCCAGGGCCTGGTCGAGGTTGCCGCGGCCGGCGAGAATGCGCGCCAGCAGCATCGCGGCGTCGGCGGCCTGGGCGGAGACGCCGAGATCCCGGAACAGCGCCTCGGCGCGCTTCAGGTTGTCGGCCGCCCAGTCGGCGACGCGGCCCTCAGTGGCGCCCGTCTTCAGGGCGTGCGCCGCGCCGAGCTGGAAGGTGCGCGCGAGCTCGAAGCGGTCGCCCAGCTCCTCGAACGTGGCCTGCGCCGAGCGCAGGTCGGCGAGGGCGGCATCGTCGTCGCCCCTGGCCAGGCTCACGAGACCGGAGGCGCGGCGCGCGATCGCCAACTCGGCCACGTCCCCGGCGGCGCCCGCGAGATGCTCGGCGCGCGCGGCCGAAGCCTTGGCGCGGGGCAGGTCCCCGGACTCCAGGTAGGCGAGCGCGAGTCGCGCGGTGACTTCATAGGTGACGTCGCCGTCGGGCGCCAGGCGCAGGGCGCCCTCGAGCGCTTCCTCGAGCGCGGTCCGGGCCTCGATCAGCGCGCCACGATCAAGCGCGGCCTCGCCCTGGAACTCCCGCCACAGCACGCGCTCGCGCGGATAGTTGCGCTGGTTGAGCAGCGCGCCTGCGCGATCGAATTCCCCGGCGGCGAGGTCGAAGAGCCGACGGCGCACGTGCAGGCGGCCAAGCGCCAGGCGGGTCCTGATCTCGGCGAGCTGGTCCGAGATCTCGATCTCGATCTGGAGCGCGCGCCGGAAGCACTCGGCGGCGAGGTCGAGTTCC
>JBKJOC010000475.1:0-2774 GCA_046595725.1 Candidatus Eiseniibacteriota bacterium | reverse complement strand
CACGCCGAGCGTCCGCTCGTCCTGGTGGTGGCGGATGCGGGCTATGGGAAGACCACCCTGCTGGTCGCGGCCAGCCGTCGCTTGAGGCGCCCCGTCCTCTGGTACTCGCTGCTCGGCTCCGACGCCGACCCGACGGTCTTCGGGCGCCACCTCCTTGCCGCGTTTCGCGCAGACGACCCCCGCTTCGGCAAAGACCTCGAGCGCATGCTCGAGGAGATCAAGCCCGGACCGCGCGCGGGCGAGATCCTGGGCGGGGTGCTGGCAAACGCGGTCGCCGCGCTCAAGGGCCCGCCGCGCTTGCTCGTGCTCGACGACTTCCACGAGGTCGCGCATGAGCCGGGCGTGGTCGCCATCGTCGAGACGTTGCTGCGCCATCCCTCCGAGCGGCTCAAGCTCTGGATTGCGGCGCGCACTTCGCCGCCGCTCGCGCTCGACCGGCTGCGGGCCCGAAGCGAAATGTTCGAGCTCGACTCGGCGCAGCTCGCATTCACGCGCGAGGAGATCGAGCGGCTGTTCAAGGACGTGCTCGGACGCCCGCTCGACGAGGCCGCCGCGACCGCGCTCGAGGGCACGACGCGCGGCTGGCCCACCGCGCTCCACCTGGTGAACGCCGCGCTCGAGCGCTCGCCGGGCACGACGGTGTCCGAGGCGCTGGGCGCCTTGTCCGACTCGCCGCTCGACCTCCACGCCTACCTCTCCTCCGAGGTCTACGCGCGGCTCGAAGCCGACTCGCGCCGCCTGCTCGAGCGCACGGCCGCGCTCGACCACTTCGACCTTGGACTCGGCCAGGAACTCTCGGGCCTGCCGGACACGCGCGCGCTCCTGGCTGCGCTGACGCGGCGCGGGCTCCTGCGCAGCTTCGGCGCGGGCGCCTCCGCCACATTCGCCTGCCCGGACCTGGTGCGCGGATTCGTGCGCCGCCGGATCGAGGAGAAAGACGGCGAACGGGCCTGGCGCGAGCTCGAGGGCGACACCGCGCGCGCGCTCAAGGCCCGCGGCGACACCGAGCGCGCACTGAGGCACGCGCTGCGCTCGGGGCAGGACGAGGACGCCGCGCAGCTGCTGCGCGCGTCCGCACCCGGGCTCCTGCGCGAGGGCCGCGCGGCGACGCTGCTCGAGTTCATCGCGGCGCTGCCCCCCGCGCGCATCGAGGACGATGGCGGGCTCAGGCGCTTCCGCGGAGACGCCCACCAGGCGCTCGGTCACTGGAACGCGGCCGAGGAGGACTACGAGGCCGCGCTCGCCGCTGCGCGCGCAGGACTCGATCGCGAGGGTGAGGCTTGCGCACTGCTCGGCCTGGGCAAGGTGTGGAACCTGCGCGGCCGTCACGAACAGGTGCTCGGCATGGCGGAGCGCGCGCTCGCGAGCGCCCAGGGGCTGCCGGTCGCAGTCCGCGTGCGCCTGCTCCAGATGAAGGCCGCGGCGCATTTCTATCTCGGACAGTTTGCGGCCTCGGTCGCGCTGCTCGACCAGGTGCGCGACCTGCTCGCCGCCTCGCCCGACGCCGACCTCCTGGTGCCGACCGTGCACAACCTCGCGATCGCCTACGCCGCGCAAGGCCGCTACCGCGAGGCCTCGGACGAGTTCCGCGCGGCGCTTGCCCAGGTGCGCGGGGCGGCATCGCCACGCGCGCCGCTCTACCTGTCGAACCTCGCCACCCTGCTGCTCGAGACCGGCGAGTGGGCCGAGGCCCGCTCGGCCGCCGAGGAGGGCCTGGCCGCCGCGCAGCGCTTCAGCAACCGCATGCACGAAACCATGTGTCACGAGGCGCTCGCCGAGGTGCTGGCGAACGCCGGCGACCTCGACGGCGCGCTCGCCTCGATGCGCCGGGCCGAGGAGCTCAATGCCGGACTGCGCATGGACATCGTGGCCGCCGACCTGCTGGCGCTGCGCGGCCGCATCTTCTGCGCGCGCGGCCAGTACCGGCGCGCGGTCGAGTTCATGACGCGGGCGCTCGACCACCTGGCCGAACGGCCGGATGCGCCGCGGCGGACCTCGTTCCTGACCCAGCTGGCGTGGTGTGAGCTGAGGGCCGGGCGCCCGAACGTGGCGAAAGACCGTCTGACGCGCGAGGTCGCGGCGGTCGACCAGGGCGAGAACGACGACCAGCGCATGCGCGTCCACTACTGGCTGGCCGAGGCGCAGCTCGCCCTCGGCGAGGCGCCGGAAGAGGCCGCGCGGCATCTCGAGGTCGCGCTCGAGCGGGTGCGGGTGCGCGGCTACGAGCACTTCCTGCGCATGCAGGCGCGCGAGGAGCCGGCGCCGCTGGTGTTTGCGCTCGGTCGCGGGATCGAGGTCGATGCATGCGCCGGTGCCCTGGTCGAGGCCGGCGCCGCGGTCGAGGAGCCGCTGCTCGCGCTGCTCGAAGAGGCTCCGGTCGCGATCGGCGAGGCCGCGCTCTCGGTGCTGGCCGAGATCGGCGGCGCCGCCGCGCTCGCCGCGCTGCCGGGCGTGGCGCGCACGCGCCGCGCGCTTGCTCCGGCCGCGCGGACCGCGTTGCGCCATGTCGAGGAGCGCCTCGAGCGCGGGCGCGCTCCCCGTGCGCGCGGCGGCGTGACAACGGCAGCGCACACCAACGAGGATCGCGCGGGCGCGACGCGACTGGTGCTGTTCGGCCCGCCGAGGATCGAAGTCGATCAGCGCCCGGTGCCTGCCTCGGCGTGGCGGACGCAGCGCGCGTTCCACATGCTGATCCACCTCGCGCTTCACCCGCGCGGCGCCTCGCGCGAGGTGATGATCGAGACCTTCTGGCCCGGCCGGCAGGCGGCGGCGGG
>JBKJOC010000447.1:0-5363 GCA_046595725.1 Candidatus Eiseniibacteriota bacterium | reverse complement strand
CGAGATCGGCGGCCCGGACGTCGTGAGCTATGGCGACATGATCCGCACCTACGCGAGCGTGCGCAGCCTGCGGCGCTGGCTCCTGCGCGTGCCCATCTTGACGCCGCGGCTCTCGTCTTACTGGGTCGATCTCGTGACGCCCATCCCGCGGGCCTATGCCCGCACGCTGATCGAGGGCCTGCGCAGCGAGGTCGTGGTGCACGACTCCGCGGGGCGGGACCTGTTCGGGATCCCGCCGACGCCGTTTCGCACGGCGGTCGAGCGCGCGCTCGAGCACACCAGGAGCCGCGAGATCGAGACCAACTGGTCCGCCTCGTTTCCGGCCGCCACGCGCGACGGGCAGGTGGAATTGCAGTCGCGCGAGGGCCTGATCTTCGAGCGTCGCGCGCGCTCCGTGCGGGCGTCGAGCGAGCGCGTGTTCAAGAGCTTCAGCGGGCTCGGCGGGCGGCGGGGCTGGTACTTCGGCAACCGGCTCTGGCAACTACGCGGCCTGATCGACCGCGCCGTCGGCGGCGTCGGCATGAGACGGGGTCGCCGCCACCCGGACGACCTGCGCCCGGGCGATGTGCTGGATTTCTGGCGCGTCGAGGCCGTCGTGCCCGGACGCTCGATCCGGCTGCGCGCCGAGATGAAGGTCCCCGGCCGCGCGTGGCTCCTGTTCGAGGCCGAGGACGCGGGAGGCCAGACGAACCTCAGGCAGACCGCGGTGTTCGAGCCCCGCGGGCTGTCCGGGCTGGCGTACTGGTGGCTGCTCTACCCGCTCCACCAGGTCGTCTTCTCGGGCATGATCAAGGCCATTGCGCAGCGCGCGGAGGCGCCGTGAACGACAAGGGCGACGAGCAGGACGACGCGCTCGACCACGAGGCAGAAGCGTCGGTCGACGACACCTACGAGGTGCTCTGCCCCTACTGCGCGGGCGAGAACGAGCTGGTCGTCGACCTCGCCGGCGGTTCGCGGCAGAGTTACGTCGAGGATTGCCAGGTGTGCTGCCGCCCGTGGCAGGTGATCGTCGGGATCGACGAGGTCGGGCACGTGCGGATCGAGCTCGAGGGCGCGGACGAATGAAAAAACGCCCGGGACGATGCCATCGTCCCGGGCGCGCGCCCTGCCTGGAATGGAAGAGCTACTTCGTGGTCGCCGAGGCAGCCGGCTTCGGCGGGGCCGGGGTCTTGGCTTCGACGGTGATCTCGAGCGTCACGTCGTCGCCCAGCATGGTCGCGCCCTGGTCGAGCGTCTTGTTCCACACGATCCCGAAGTCCTTGCGGTCGACCTTGCCGGTGGCGACGAAGCCCGCGATCGTTCCGGCCGGGCCCATCTTGCCCACTCCGCCGATTTCGACGTCGAGCTTCACCAGCTTCGTGATGCCGTGCATCGTGAGGTCGCCGGTCATCGTGCCCTTGTTGTCCTTGATGTCGATCGTCTTCGAGACGAACGTGATCTTGGGATTCTTCTCGGCATCGAAGAAGTCGACGCCGCGCAGGTGGGCGTCGCGACGCTCGTGGTTGGTGTTGATGCTCGCGGTCTCGATCTCGACATTGACCTTGCTGGCGTTGAGGTTGGCCTGTTCGAGCGCGATGGTTCCGGTCACGTTCTTGAACTCGCCGCGCAGGGGGGTGAAGAAGTGGCGGACGCTGAAGCCGACACGCGAGTGTCCCCCGTCGATGTTCAGCATCTCCGGGGCGGCGAAGACAGCCGTGGCCGGGGTGGTGAGCGCCAGCGCCAGGGCGGCGGCGAAGAGGCTGCGAGAAATCGGACGATCAGTCGGGCGCATCGATCAGGTTCTCCTCGAAGGGATGGAACAGCCAGGCGGGTGGATCGAGCTTACATGACGAACGCAAATTTGGATGCGGGATTGGGCAGAAGCTTGCGGGGAGGGGCCCGGCTTGACACAAAAATCGCCAATCCAGGCGTCAGCGGGAGGGCGCGCGCTCCTCGATGCACAGGGGTCCACGGTGGTTCGCGTCTGGCAGGTGGGCGTCCCAGCAATCAGGGGAGCAGAAGTGCAGCGGCAACCGTTTCTTGTTGCAGGTCGACACCGAACATTTGTACCAGAGGCCGCCAAAGGCGATCGGTTTCTTGCAGATGTTGCAGCGCGACCACGACGGAACGGCGTTCATGAGGACTCCGGTGCGAGAGGGCCGCGTGCCGCGCGGATGCCCGGCAGGCGCGCCGCAGTGTAGGGCCGCGGCCACCCTTCCGACAAGGGACTCCGCCGGCCGCGCTTGACTACGGGCGGGAGACTGGCACAAAGTTTGGACTGTGAGCACACATGAACTTGGAACCTGACCGCGGAGAGCCGCCCTTGCCGAAGGCCTTGATCGTAGAAGACGAGCCCGTATTCCTGGCCGCACTGTCCGAAATCGTGCGCCGGGAAGGCTTCGAGGTGACGGCAGCCCCCACCCTGGCCGAAGCGCGCGCGCGCATCTCCGAGTCGCGTCCCGACGTGCTCCTGCTCGATCTCCACCTGCCCGATGGACCAGGCCTCGATCTCATCGCCTCCTCCGAGCCGGACAACCTCCTGGCCACGACGGAAGTGGTTCTGATCACGGGGCTCGCCAGCGTCGAGACGGCGGTCGAAGCACTGCGCCGCGGAGTCGCCGACTACCTGAGCAAGCCGATCGACGTTCCGCGCCTCAAGGCGATCCTGTCGAACGTTGCCCGCACCCAGAACCTGCGGAGCACCATCAGCCAGCTCAGCAAGGAACTGAGGCAACTCGGCCGCTTCGGCTCTCTGATCGGCGCCTCGCCCTCGATGCAGGCGGTGTACGACGCGATGGGACGAGTCGCGCCCACCGACGCGACCGTGTTCGTGGTCGGCGAGACCGGCACAGGCAAGGAAGTCGTCGCCCGCACGATCCACGAAATGAGCCGGCGCTCGAAGAAACCGTTCGTCCCGGTCAACTCTGCGGCGATCTCGCCCCAACTCATCGAGAGCGAGCTGTTCGGGCACGAGAAGGGCAGCTTCACCGGCGCCGACCGCATGCGCCGCGGCGTGTTCGAGCAGGCGGACGGAGGCACGCTGTTCCTCGACGAGATCACCGAGATGGATGTCGACCTCCAGGCCAAGCTGCTGCGGGCGCTCGAGAGCCGCAAGATTCAGCGCGTCGGCGGAGGGGAGCTGATTCCGGTCGACGTCCGCGTGGTGGCGGCGACAAACCGCGATCCACGCGAGGCCGTGAGCGCGGGCAAGCTGCGCGAGGACCTGTTCTATCGCCTGAACGTGTTCCCGCTGGCGCTACCGCCCTTGCGCGACCGCCCGGGCGACATCGAGCGGCTGGCCGAGCATTTCCTCACGGAGATCGAGGCCGAGGACGGGATCGTGCGGCACTTCTCGCCCGACGCGCTGGAGCGGCTGCGCCGCTATCCCTGGCCGGGCAACGTGCGCGAGTTGCGCAACGTGGTCCAGCGCTCGGCCATCCTGGGAGGCGAGCGGATCGGCCCCGAGGCGCTGCCGTTGCGCGAGGGCCCGAGCTCACCGCTCCCCATGGCGGTGGCCTCGCCGGGCATCAACGGTGAGCCCACGATCTCGATCCCGCCGGGCATGCCGCTCGCGCAAGTCGAGAAGCGCCACATCGAGACCACTTTGACGCACTTCGAAGGCGACAAGAAGCGGGCCGCTGAGGCGCTGGGAATGAGCCTCAAGACGTTGTACGTGAGGCTGCGCGCCTATCGGGGAGTCTGACCCGGGTTGATGCGGGTGACCGGGATCCGGGCTTCGAGCAGGTGGTCTCGTGTCGTTTCCAGTTCGCCCCCGTGCCGACGTAGCGTCTCGCGGGCGAGCGGCAAGGCGAGCCCCGCTTCCTTGCTCCCGGCCACGACGTCGGCGAGCAGCGTCCGCAAGTCGGGAACGACTCCGGGGGAGAGGCCAGGGGCCGGCACGCGCAGGCGGGTGAAGGTATCGTCGATCCGGACCTCGAGCGCCACCCTGGCCCCACTGGCGGCGTTTTTCACGCTCCAGTACAGAACCCTCCCGATGGCCTTCACCAATTCATTCGGGTTGCCGCGCGCATCCGGCCAGGGCAAGGGCGGCAAGACGCTCTCGAACGTGATGCCCCGGCCCCGGCCGGCCAGGGTCGCCGCCGCCGTGGCCGCGGCGACGACCGCGGCCAGGTCGACCGTCTCGTGGCCTGCACCGCCGGCATCATCGAGCAGGGCGTGGCTTGCATCCCCGAGATCGGTGGCCGCCCGGTCAAGCCCGTTGAACGTGGCTTTCAGCTCGTCGATGGCCCGGGCGCGCTCCGGGTCGCCCGTCGCCGACTCGAGCAGGTAGAACCAGAGACTGATGGAGCCCAGCTGCCCCTTGAGGTCGTGCGCGAACTGGCGCAGCACCGTGCCCAGGTCGCGCTCGGGCGTGGGACCCAAAGGGCGGGACGGGCCGGCTCCGGGGATCGGCTCGGCATTGGGCATCGGGTCTCCATCCGGCAGGAACGGGACATGAGTCGGCGGCGCGTGCTGATCAGCGACGCGGCTGATCGCGATGGTCGAGGACGGACCCGGACCAGACTAGCAGACTCCACCCCGGCCTCGGGATCGGGCTCACGCTGGCGCGGTACCCGGCCGAGCTCCATGGCGGTTCGATCGGGCCGCAATTCCGGACCTTGGCCGCGGCAGCACGTTCACCGCCCGGATTCCAAGGACCGAATTCTAGAATCTACCTGATCCGCAACCCGGTTTCGGCGCCCGGCTTTTTGAGTCCTGCCTTCACAACCACATTGATTACAATAACTTATACGGTTTTTACAAACTGGCACGGCGGGTGCTGTACACGTCGTGCGGAGCCGACGCTGAGGCTTCGATCTGATGTGGGAGAGGCGGCGGGCAGGATCATGGAACGCGGCACCAAGCCCCTGCACGAGATTCCGCCCCCGCCCCCCGTCACTGGCGCACACAAGGAGGGACATCATGCGTAACGACATCCTCAAAGGGCAGTGGCACCAGCTGCAAGGCCGTGTCAAGGAGGCCTGGGGTGACCTCACGGATGACGATCTCACCCGCATTGAGGGCAACTGGGACCAGCTCGTCGGCAAGATCGAGGAGAGGACCGGCCAGATGCGCCTGGACATCGAGAATCGGCTGAGCGACATCGTCGACCAGTACAACGAGTCCGCGAAGACTCCGCGTCCGGTCACCGAGTAACAACTCAAAAGCGGAGGATAGAATCATGCTCTGGACGGTTGCGGTCGTACTGGTGCTGCTGTGGGCCCTCGGGCTGGTGACCAATTTCACGCTCGGTGGATTCATCCACCTGCTGCTCGTGCTGGCGATTGCCAGCGTGCTGATCCGCGTCATCCAGGGATCACGCCCCGTCTAGAGGAGTCACCATGGCACGTGTGGTCGGACTGATCCTCCTCGTCGTCGGCCTC
>JBKJOC010000131.1:0-2552 GCA_046595725.1 Candidatus Eiseniibacteriota bacterium | reverse complement strand
TGGGCCGCCGCATCAAGCAGGAACGCCTGAGGCGCGGCCTGACCCTCAAGGACATCGAAGCCAAGGTCGGCATCTCGGCGACGCACCTCTCCGAGGTCGAGCGCGGCAAGAGTTCCCCCACCGTCGGCGTCCTCGAGAAGATCGCGCGCGCGCTGGGCACCCGCTCGGCGCTCCTGATCGACGCGGCCGCGGGCATCCCGGTCTCGCACACCACGCCCGGCCATCGCCGCGTCGTGACCGACGAGCAAGGGACGGTCCGCACCGAGTCGCTCTCCAATTCGTTCCCCGGCTCGGAAGTCTCGATCCTGCTCAAGACCTACAAGCCGCACGGCGGAAGCACGGCGCGACCGCGCGGCCATGAAGGCGAGGAGTTCATCCACATCCTCGAGGGCAGGCTGCGCGTCGTCGTGGGCGAGGAGGACTACCTGCTCGAGCAGGGCGATTCGCTCCACTTCAAGTCCACCCGGCCGCACGCGTTCGAGAACCCGGGCGACACTCCGTGTGTGGCGTTCATGGCCACCTGCCCCAAGTACGGCCTGTAGGAGACGCGCATGCGCAAGGGTGAGATCGGCCGCCGCATCCGCACCGTCCGACGCGAACGCAGCCTGACACTGCGCCAGGTGGCCGCGAGCGCGGGCCTGTCCGCGACCCACATCTCGGAGATCGAGCGCGGGCACACGACGCCGACCGTGGGCGCGCTCCTGCGCGTCGCGCAAGCCCTGGGCAAGGAGCCGCACTACTTCCTCGAGACCGAGCGCCTGCCCGAGGTCTCGCTCGTTCGCGCGTCGGACGAGAAGCGCGTGCACGAACTCAAGGCCCCGCGCGGCACCTCGGAGTCGTTGACCCACGGCGTGCCGGGCAACCGGATCCTCGCGGCCAAGACGACCATCGCCCCCCACTCGACCGACAGCGACGTGCTGGCGTTCCCGGGCGAGGAGGGCGGGCTCCTGGTCACAGGTGAGATCGACATTCACGTCGGCGACGAGGCCTACCACCTCAAGAGTGGCGACGGATTCCACCTGCGCTCGGACCTGCCGCACACGGTCTTCAATCGCGGAGATGTCCCTGCGGTGATCGTCTGGGTGACGACCCATACCCCCAGTGGCGGCTCATTGATGAGCTGACGGGCTGCCCCGGGACTGGCCGCCCGGCCAACTCCCGTCCGGGGCGAGCCGAAGGCGTCGCGCCCGGCTGGCCCGACGCGGCACGGACTCCCTCTCGCGCTTCGCATGCGCCCCGTCGTGCGACCTGCAACCTTCGCGCAGAAACCGCATCCAGCGCGGGCAATTCGCGCGACGCCACCGCAAGTCCCGTAATCACTTGGCCCTTTCCGCGCTCCCGCGCTTCGCTGGCACACGACATGCTTCTGTCCTCTCTTCGGAATCCTGAATCCCGGAGGGGTGAGCGCGATGCATTGGAAGAACCGAGAAGGCTTCAGTCTGGTCGAGCTGGCGGTGGTCCTCGTGGTCGCGGGGATCATCCTGGCGATGGGCGTGCCCAGCATCCTCAAGCACATGCACTCGCAGAGCGTGCGGGACAGCGCCCGCATGCTCTCCGACGAGATGCGCATGGCGCGCCAGAAAGCCGTCAGCAACGGCACGCGCAACTACGTCTATACCCAATGGGGTACCGGTGCGGACCAGTACTGGACCGGCGTCCAGACGCAGAACCCGAATTCGGGCACCTGGAGCGGCATTCTTTGGCGTGGGCCCATCGAACTGCCCGGGCGCACCAAGCAGATCGGCGCCAGCTTCAGCTCCTATGTCTACTTCTACTACGACCCGAGCGGGCGCCCGAAGACTCCGCTCGACTCGCCCTCGTCCGGTTCGATCAAGGTGATCTCGACGATCCCCTCGGTCAACGACACGGCCGCGGTCAACGTCGATCTCTCGGGGTCGGTCTGGTGAGCGCGCCCCGTAGCGAGCTGGTTCCGGGAGCCGGACCCCTCCCCCCGCGCCGCCCGTCGCAGCGCGCGGGCTTCAGCGTGATCGAACTCATGGTCGCGCTCGTGATCCTCGGCCTCGGGATCCTCGGCCTGGCGAACGTCTTCCCGCTGGGATCGCAGACCCAGATCAAGGATCGCCTGCGCAGTTCGGCAGCCGACCTGGCGCAGCAGAAGATGGAGCAGCTGCGCCTGGAATCCTGGTCGGGCACGAATCTCACCGACGGCGTTCATCCCACGACCTCGGGCGAGACGATGGCCCTTCCGGACGAAGGGAATTTCACCCGTCACTGGTTCGTCACCACCCAGGCCGGGAGTTTCTCGGACATGAAGCGGGTCACGGTGCGCGTTCGATGGTCGTTCCTGCGCACGGACTCGGTCGAAATGGTCTCGTACTTCCGCAGGTGATCGCAATGCGCTTTCCCCGACCGAAGGGTTCTCGGCCGCGCACCGCCCGCGCCGGCTTCTCTCTCGTCGAACTCATGATCACGCTGGTGCTGCTCGCCATCGTCGTGGCCGTGATTGCGACGGTCATGATTGCCAGCCAGCGGTCCAAGGCCGACACCGAAGGCCGGGTCGAAGCCCAGCAGAGCGGGCGTGCGATCTCGGA
>JBKJOC010000125.1:0-2766 GCA_046595725.1 Candidatus Eiseniibacteriota bacterium | reverse complement strand
CGCGCCGAGATCGCGCATCCGCTCGGCCTCGCGGTGCCGGCGCTGGCGCGCTGGCTCAACCTGCCGCGCGCCGCGCTGGCGGGCGGCTCGAACGTGGTGCGCGTGACGCGGCCGCGCTCGGGCGCGTCGATGCGCATGGTGGTCGACCTTGCCGACCCCGCGCGCTCGACGTTCGCGCTGCCGGGTGGACAGAGCGGGCACTTCCTGTCACCGCATTATTCCGACGAGTTCGCCACCTGGGTTTCGGGAAAGACGACGCCGCTCGAGCCGGGACCCAAGGCGCATCGGATCACACTCGAGTTTTAAGCGAATGCAAACAGCGTCGCGAGCAGCAGCACCAGCGCGATCCATCCCAGCGGATCGCCGTTCCCTGCCCGCGCGACCAACGGCCACAGTTCCGCCCAGAAGAACAGCCAGAGCAGCCCCGCCGGCACCAGCAACTCCGCCGCCGTCGCCCACGCGCGCGGCCTGAGCGCGCGCGGCGAGCTCGCCAGCGGGCGGGGGCGTCCGGCGATCGCGTCCAGGATGCCGTCGAGCACGAAGGGCCCGTCGAGGTAGCGCAGGTGGCTCGTGAACGGATTCGGGAACGCGCCGCTTCGGACCGCGAAGTTGCGTACCGGCGCACCCATCGCGCGATCGTTCGGGCTCTCGAGGCGGCCGGCGACGAGGTCCGCCGGGTCGTAGAAGTTGTCCCACGCCAGGCCCTCGGGCCGGTCCAGGAACGGCCCGGAGCGCGTGTCGGCGCGCTGGGCCTCGAGCACGGCGGCGAAGGTCGGGTCGTTGTTGTCGTCCATGAAGTGGAAGTAGCGGATCTTGTCGACCGGCGAGCCATAGGTCACGACGCGCGACAACTTGAGCAAGGCGGCGCGCGGCAGGGGTCCGCCGGCCTCGCTCTCGAGCACCAGGGCGCGAAGCGCATCCCACGCCACGACCGAGCCCAGGCTGTGCGCCACCAGCACCACGCGGGCGCAGTCTGGATCCTCGAGCGTGCGCCGCAGCACGAGGACTGCCTCGGCCACCACCGCCTCGTGGGCGCGATGGCGCTCTGAAGCCTCGGTGTAGGTGGCGTAGACCTCGACGTCGCCGAGCGTCCGCACGAGCATCCGGGCCAGCGGGAACATCGAGAGCCAGAGGAGGGCGGCGATCAGGGTGACGAGGGCGAAGCCCACGCCTTCCCGGGGCGCGACCAGGCGGTCGGCCAGCCAGGCGGCGGTGAGCGGCGTGGCAATGAGCGCGGTGGCGAGCGCGAAAAGGAGCGGAGCGGCGCGCAGCAGCGTGAGCAGGTTGACGAGTCGGAAGCGCGCCAGCCAGGCCCCCGCCGCTCGCTCCTTCGCCTCGAGCAGGGCGGGCCCGCCCGCGCCGCCCGACTGCGCGTGGCGCACGCCCAGCCAGGTGAGGAACGCGTCGAAGTGGCCGGCGGCGAGCGGACCCTTGCGCGCCCGCGCCTCCTCGGCGAACGCGAGGTAGTCCTCCGCCAGGCTGCGCTCGAGCGGTGAGAGCGTGTCCTGGTCCTCCTGCAGCGTCGCGATCTTGAGTTCGGGATGACTGGCCCAGCGCGCTGCCAGATAGGCGAGGGGACGCAGCGCACGACCGCGCAGCCAGCGCACGAGCGAGCGGAAGTTCGTCTGACCGGACACCAAAGGCGCCCAGTAGACATCGTGGAACCGCACGGTCCGGTCCCCGAGCGTTGCCGAGACGCGGGCGCGCGCGCGTCCGCGTGCTCCCGCCGCCTCCGCGCGCCACGCCAGGTCGACGGTGGGCGCCGGGGCGCCGGCGCGCCACGCCAGGCGGGTTGCGAGCTCGGCCATGTCGGCATAGCGGCGCTGCTCGCCCATGCCATGGATGAAGACGACGCCTGTTTCCATGGACGCGTGGTACGCCCGGCCGGGCTCGGAGTCAACCGTCATTGTGCTAGTGTCCGCTCCACCCAGCCGCACCTTCGCGGCTTTCTGGAGGTCCATGAATCGCCGCACGAAAATCGTCTGCACCCTCGGACCGGCCACCTCGTCGCGCGAGCAGATCGAGGAGCTGGTCGAAGCCGGCATGGACGTGGCGCGCCTCAACCTGTCCCACGGCTCCCATGAAGACCATCGCATCGCCTACCAGCACGTCCGCGAGGTCTCGGACAAGACCGGCCGCGCGATCGGCATCCTGCTCGACCTGCAGGGACCCAAGATCCGCCTCGCCGAGTTCAAGGACGGCGAGGCGGAGCTCGAGTCGGGCGCAACCTTCACCATCACGACCCGCGCGGGCGAGGCGCCGCTGGGCGACGCGCGGGTGGCCGAGACCACCTATCCCGACCTGGCGCGCGACGTCAAGCCGGGGGACGCGCTCCTGATCGACGACGGAAACATCCGGCTCGAGGTGCTCGAGACCGATGGCGTGCGCGTCACCACGCGGGTGATCGAGGGCGGCCCGGTCAAGGACCACAAGGGCATCAACCTGCCGGGCGCCAACATCTCGGCGCCCGCGCTCTCGGAGAAGGACAAGGCCGACCTCGAATTCGGGCTGTCGCTGCGGGTCGATCTCGTGGCACTCTCCTTCGTCCGCCGGCCCGAGGACGTGATCGAGGCCCGCGAGTTCATGGCCGCGCGCGGCGCCGAGCTGCCGATCATCGTCAAGCTCGAGAAGCCCGAGGCGGTGGCGCGCTTGCGCGAGATCCTCGAGGTCGCGGACGCGCTCATGGTCGCGCGCGGCGACCTCGGCGTGGAGATGCCGCTCGAGCGCGTGCCGGCGATCCAGAAGCAGTCGATCCTGCTGGCGCGG
>JBKJOC010000143.1:0-2516 GCA_046595725.1 Candidatus Eiseniibacteriota bacterium | reverse complement strand
GGCGCAAAAGCTTGAAGGCCTGGGGATGTAGCTCAGTTGGGAGAGCGCCTCGTTCGCAACGAGGAGGTCGTCGGTTCGATCCCGATCATCTCCACCATGCCACTCCCGCCCGCTCCGCCGGTTCCCCGGCCGGCGGCCGGGTTCCGATGGGGCCAGGCCTCGCACGACCCGAACTTGTGAACCCCGTCAGAACCGGAAGGTAGCAGCGGTAAGCGATCTCTCGGGGGTGTTGCGGGTCCCCTGGCCCTTTTTTCTTTCTGCTTCGTTCCACTGAGTCGCCCGCGAACGTGCCCAAGACACCGCCCAAGCGCCCGACCTCCGATGAGACTCCGTTCAAGGAGCCTTCCGCCACGGACCATCGCGCGCTGGCACTCGCCTACCGTCCGCAGACGTTCGGGGATGTCGCCGGCCAGCGCCATGTCACCGACGTACTGGCCAAGGCGGTCGAGCACAACCGCGTCGCGCACGCCTACCTCTTCAGCGGCCCGCGCGGCACCGGCAAGACCACCACGGCCCGGATCCTCGCCAAGGTGCTCAACTGCCCGAACCGCGTCGGCGTCGCGCCGTGCAACGTGTGCGACACCTGCCGCGACATCACGAGCGGCGTCTCGCTCGACGTGGTCGAGATCGACGGCGCCTCCAACCGCGGCATCGCCGACATCCAGCAGCTGCGCGAGGCGGTACGCTTTGCGGCCACGGGCGGGCGCTCCAAGGTCTACATCATCGACGAGGTGCACCAGCTCTCAGGCGACGCCTTCGCCGCGCTGCTCAAGACGCTCGAGGAGCCGCCGCCCCACGTCGTGTTCATCTTCGCCACCACCGACCCGCTCAAGCTGCCGGACACGATCCGCTCGCGCACCCAGCGCTACGAATTCGCGCGCGTCGCGGTCAAGACCATCGCCGAGCGGCTCAAGACCATCGCCACGTTCGAGACCGCGGCCGGCCGCACGCTCGAGCTGACCGACGGCGCCGCGCTCCTGATCGCGCGCAAGGCCGAGGGTGGCCTGCGCGATGCGGTGTCGGCGCTCGACCAGGTGTCCTCGACCGGCCGCGTCCTGATCGATGAGGCCGCCATCTCGGAAGTGCTCGGCCTGGTCTCGCGCGAGGCCTTCTTCGACCTTGCCGACCCCATGTTCGGCCGGGACCCGGCGGGGACGCTGGGTCAGCTTCATCGCGCCTACGAAGCCGGCTTCGATCCCAAGGACCTGGCCGACGGCCTGCTCGAGCATCTGCGCAACGTCCTCGTCCTCAAGGTTGATCCGAACGCCGGCGACCTTCTGGCGGCGACTCCCGAGGAGTGCGCGCGCTACGTCGCCCAGGGCACCGGGCACTCGAGCGCCGATGTGCTGCGCCTGATCCGCATCACGACCGACACGATCGGACTGCTGCGCGAGGCCTCGCAGCCGCTGCTCCATCTCGAGGCGGGCCTGCTCGAGATGGCGCACCTTGAGCCGGGGCGCACGCTGGCGGAGATCCTCGATCGGCTGGAAGCGATCGAGGAGGGCGGACCGTCGCCGGCGAGCGGTTCGCGGCCGACGCCTGCTGCGCCTGTGCCGGCCCCAACCCGAACTCCGCCTTTACCTGCGCCGCCGCCGGCGCGGACTGTGCGCGCCGCCGTTGAAGCGCCGCCGGCTCCGGTGCGCGCGCCCGAGACGGCCACGCGTCCGTCCATTCCCGATCTCGATTCCGTGCGCCCGATGCCTTTGCGCGCGCCGCGCGCCCAGGCCGGCGGCTCGCCGCCTGCGCCTGCGGACTTCGACCGGCCCGGCATGTGGGAGCAGGTGGTCGCGCTCGTGCTCCAGAGGAAGCGCATGCTCGGCCACTTCCTCGAGACCGCGCGCCCGCTGGGCTGGCAGGAGAACGTGCTGGTCCTGGAAGTCGACCCTGCGCATCGCGGGTTGATCGAGCATCGCGACAATCGCGCGCCGCTGGTCACCGCGCTGGGCGAGGTCTACGGGAGGCCGCTCGACTATCGATGCGTGGATGCGGTTCCGGGCGCGCCGGCTGCGAAGGCGACGCCGCGCCCGGCCCCGGCCCCGGCTGCTCCTGCGCCCGCGCCCCAAGCGCAGGCTTCGCCCGCCGCGCTCGATGACGGCCCGCCGATCGGCGAGCCTCCGCCGGGTTCCAATGAAGAGCCCTCCGGCTTCGACGCCGAAGCGGCGGCACCGCCGGCCTCACCGGCAGCCACGCCGCCGCCCGCCCCGTCGACGCCGCCGTTGGCCGACGCAAGGCGCAAGCACCCGGCCGAGCTCTCGCCGGAGGCGCGAAACACTATGCTATGGTTGGAAGGTGAGATCGTCGGGCCGCAACGCCCGAATCCGTCATCGTAGAGTGAAAGGCGCGCCATGAAGAATCCGATGAACATCGCCGCGATGATGAAGCAGGCCCAGATGATGCAATCCCGCATGCAGGAAGTTCAGGACGAGGTCGGCGAGAAGACGGTCGAGGCCTCGGCCGGCGGTGGGATGGTCAACGTGACGGCGAACGGCAAGGGCGAGATCCTCTCGATCAAGCTC
>JBKJOC010000463.1:0-3979 GCA_046595725.1 Candidatus Eiseniibacteriota bacterium | reverse complement strand
GCTCGTGATCGCGATCCTGATCAACACCGCGATCATCCACCTCTTCCTGATGATCGTCGGGGGCGCCCGGCGCGGCCTGCCGGCGACCCTGCGCGCGATCTGCTACGCGCAGGCGCCGCAGATCTTCCTCCTCGTTCCGCTCTGCGGCGGCCTCATCGCCGGCGTGGGCGCGCTCATCCTGACCGTGATCGGGTTGTCGGCGGCGCACCGGATCGGCACCGGTCGGGCGGCGCTGGCCGTGATGCTCCCGACGATCCTGTGCTGCGCCTGCGTTGCGTTCCTGGTCGCGACCGTCGGCGCCGGGTTGATGGCGCGCTACGGCGGGTTCGGGCATTGACCGTGGCGCCCTGGGGGGTGAGCTTCCGGCGTGCAGGGGCGGAGGACCGATCGCTCGCGCTCGTGCTCGCGACCGGCGCCCTGGCGTCGCTCCTGTTCGTGCCCCTGGTCCCACGGATTGCGCCCTTCGTGCCGGCATGCGCCCTGCATGCGCTGACCGGCGTGCCCTGCCCGGCATGCGGCTCGACGCGCGCCCTGGTCGCGCTCGCGCAGGGCGATCCTTGGGGCGCGCTGGCGTGGAATCCGCTCGCGACCGCCATGATCGTTGTCCTTTCAGTGGCCTGCATCCTGCTGCCACTCTGGGTGGCCCTCAAGCAGCCACTGCCCCTTTTCGCTCCCGTCCTGCCGTGGCGGACGCGCGGCGCGATGGTCGCGCTGCTGGCCCTCAACTGGGCGTGGCTCGTTGCAAGGGGCGTGTGAAGGCATGACGCACTCATGGACGTGGGGGATGGTCGTGCTGGGCGGGGCGATCGGCACGCTCCTGCGCTTCGGCGTGGGCGGCTGGATCCATGGCGCGACCGGCGGCGGATTCCCGTGGGGAACGCTGCTCGTCAACGTGTCGGGATGCGCGGCAATCGGCCTGGTTGCGGGATTCGCAGAGCGGGCGGGCGCGCTGCCGGCGGCATGGCGCACCGTGATCCAGGTCGGAGTCCTGGGCGGCTACACGACGTTCTCGGGATTCGGGCTCGAGACGTTCCGGCTGCTCCAGGCCGGCGACCCTGGCCGGGCCTTGGCGTACGTGCTGGCGACCAATGTCGGCTGCCTGGGCGCGGTGTGGCTCGCCTATCGCATCATGGAGCACGCCTGAGATGGCGCGCGCCAAGTCCAAGCGCCTGGTCGACCTGCTCACGCTCCTGCTCTCGGCGCGCTATCCCGTCTCGCGCGCGTCGATCCGCCGGCTCGAGGGCTACCCCAGGGGCGAGGAGGCGTTTCACCGCCAGTTCGAGCGCGACAAGGCGGCGTTGCGCGAATTGGGCTTTCCGCTCAGCGAGGTCGGGGACGAAGATCGCGAGTCCGGCTACCTGCTCGAGCGCGCGCGCTTCCGCCTGCCCGAGGTGCGGCTGACTCCCGAGGAGACGGTGGCGCTCGCGCTGGCGCGCCGGATCGGCGGGCTGCACGCCCTGGTCGGCGGCAACGTGCGCCAGGCGCTCGGCAAGCTGGGGCTGATCGGGGCCGCCCCCGACTCGGCAGGCGGCGTTGTCGCGGTTGCGCCGCCGGCGCGCTCGAAGGCCGAGGAGGACCGCCTGCGCCTGATCGAGAGCGCGATCGCCAGGAGCCATCGCGTCAACCTGCGCTACCGCGCACTGGGCGCCGACACGATGACCGAGCGCGCGGTCGATCCCTACGGGCTCTACGTGCACGGCGGCGGCTGGTACCTGGTGGGGCACGATCACCTGCGCAAGGCGACGCGCACGTTCCGCACCAGCCGGATCCAGAAGCTCGCGCGCGCCACGCACGGAGCCGCGGCCGACTTCGCCGCGCCGGCGGACTTCCGGATCGAGGATTACGTCGAGCGCATGCTGTGGGGCGGCTGGAAGGGCGTGGTCGACGACGCGGTCGTGCGTTTCGAACCCTCCGACGCGTGGCGCGTCGAGCGGCTTGCCAGCCCGCGCGTGTCGGTCAAGCGCGCGCCCGACGGCGGACTGCTCGTGCGCTTCCAGCGCGCGAACCCCGACTCGTTGCTCGGCTGGGTCGCGACCCTCGGCCGCGGCGTCACGATTGTCGCCCCGCCCGCGTTGCGCGAGGAGGCGCGGCGCTCGTTCGAGCGCGTCGAGCGCGCGCACGCCGGCCCTAGAAATGAAAAGGAGCGCTGATGGCGCACGCGCCCGAGCACATCCCGCGCCTGCTCGCGCTCGTGCGCGCGCTGGTGTCGGCCAAGCGCTTGCCGATTGCGCGGCTGAGCGAGGAACTGGGCGTCGGCGAGGCCGAGCTGCGCGCCGACATCGAGTTGCTCTCCCTGTGCGGGCTGCCGCCCTACGGCCCCGACAACCTGATCGACATCCAGGTCGGCAAGGACGGAGTCGTGCGGTTGTCCAACCGCGTGCTCGCACCGCCGCCGCTCCAGCTCACGGACGAGGAAGCCGCGGGGCTGCGCCTGGCTCTCAAGCTCGCCGAGGCCCAGGGCTGGCCCGAGAGCCGCGCGCTCGGCAGCGCGATCCGCAAGCTCGAGCACGCGCTCCTGCCCGAGCGGCGCGAAGGCGCGCGCCGACTGGCCAAACGAGTCGGCGTCGGGACGCGCGCGCAGGCGGCGGGCGAGGCGCGCTGGCTGGCGCTGATCCAGCGTGCGATCGAGACTTCGACGTCGCTCGACCTCGAGTACTACTCCGACGGCCGGGAGGCGCGCACCGAGCGCAGGATGGATCCCTATCGGCTGGTGGCGACCGAGGCGATGCGCTACGTGATCGCCTGGTGCCACGTGCGCAAGGCGGTCTTGACGTTCCGTGTCGACCGGATCCTGCGCGCGCGCAAGACCTCGGCAAAGTTCACCCCGCCGGCCGGGCTGCGCGCCGAGGACTACCTGGGCGACTGCCCGAAGGACGCCGCGAACATGGTGACCGTGACCGTGCGCTTCTCGCCGGCCGTCGCGTCGTTTGCGCTCGAGAGCTATCCCGAAGCGAAGGCACAGAAGGACGGCGGCGTGGAGTGGAAGACGCGCGTCTGGCCGACGCTGGCGTTCTGCCGGCAGATCGTGGCCTGGGGCGGCGCGGCCGAGGTGATCGAGCCTCCGGTCGTGCGCGCGCAGGTGCGTGCCTACGCCAGGGAGCTGGTCGCGCGCTATGAGGATTGAGCGGCGACGGCTCGCCAGGCGAGGTCGGACTCGACCAGCCTGCGCGTGACCGGGCCCAGGGCGCCACCCCTGACCGGCTGGCCGTCCACGGCAGAGATCGGCACCACCCCGGCCACCGCGTTCGTCAGGAAGATTTCGTCGGCGGCACGCAGTTCGGCGACCGAGATGTCCGTTTCGACCGCGCCCAGCGCGTCGATGGCCCGCGCGCGGCCGATCCCGGGAAGGATCGGGCGCTGCAGGCTCGGCGTCGACACCACGCCTCCACGCACCACGAAGACGTTGGAACCCGAAGCTTCGAGCACGCGTTCCTGGTCGTCCACCAGGATCGCCTCGGTGGCTCCCTTGGCGCGCGCGCGGGCCGCGGCCACCACGTAACCGATCGCCGAGATCGTCTTGTGGCGCGCCAGGTCGCCCGGCGTCAGCCCCGTGATCAGCGCGGCGCGCACAATTTGGATGGGAGCGCTCAGGAACGCGGCGACCATCAGGCGCGGAGGCCCGTCGCTCTCGGAGGGCGCGTACCCGCGCGCGCCGGCCGCGCCGCGCGTCCAGGTGACGCGCAGGAGGCCTTCGAGGGCCCCCGCCTCGGCGAGGCAGCGCGCCAATCCGACGTCCCAGGCTTCGGGCGAAGGTTCCGGCATGCCGAGCGCGCGGCAGGAAGCGAGCATGCGCTCTCTGTGCCGCGCGGCATCGAGGGGGATGCGGCGCTCGACCGGCATGGTCTCGAACAACCCGTCGCCGTAGAGCAGCCCGCGCTCGATCGGCAGGAATGCGGCCCGATCGGGCGCGATCAGCTCGCCGTCGAGCACGAGCGCGAGCGGCATCACGACGGTCGCGCGGACACCGCGTCGTGCATCG
>JBKJOC010000056.1:0-2591 GCA_046595725.1 Candidatus Eiseniibacteriota bacterium | reverse complement strand
CCAGCGTGGCCACCTCGCGATTGCGCGCGACCAGGGTCGCCAGCTGCGCGCCGAAAACGAGCAGCGGCCAGCGCCACGCCGCGCGCGAGCCATGGTAGCCGAGCAATAAGAGGCCGGTCGCGCTCGCGGGCAGGATGACATTGAAATAGACGGGCGCGTCCCAGGCCTCGAGGCGTCCCGCCAGCTCGGCGGCGGACCACCACCCGAGCGCGCCGATCGCGAGCGCGAGCAGGAAGAGGACCCGGTCGCGCCCCTGTGCGGTCACGAGGTCATCTCGGGCACGTGCGCCGGCACTTCGAGCTTCGCCGCCGTCGCTTGGACCACCTGCTCGACCGAGACGCCCGGGGCGCGCTCGACCAGCATGAAGCCCCGGGGCGTCACGTCGAGCACCGCCAGCTCCGTGATCACGCGATGGACGACACGCACGCCGGTCAGAGGCAGCGTGCACTTCGGCAGGATCTTCGAGGCGCCGTCCTTCGAGGCGTGCTGCATGGTGACGATCACGCGCTGCGCGCCCGCGACCAGATCCATCGCGCCGCCCATGCCCTTGACCATCTTGCCGGGGATCATCCAGTTCGCCAGGTTCCCTTCCTGGTCGACCTCCATCGCGCCCAGGATCGAGAGGTCGATGTGGCCGCCGCGGATCATGGCGAAGGAGTCGGCGCTCGAGAAGAACGACGCGCCCGGCAGCACGGTTACCGTCTGCTTGCCCGCGTTGATCAGGTCCGGATGCTCCTCGCCCTCGAACGGAAACGGGCCGACGCCCAGGATCCCGTTCTCGCTCTGGAACGACACGTTCATGCCGGGCGGCACCAGGTTCGCCACCAGCGTGGGCATGCCGATGCCGAGGTTGACGTAGTAGCCGTCGCGCAGTTCCTGCGCCGCGCGGCGCACGATCAGGTCGCGGCTCACGAGCGGGCCTCGCCCGCGGCGGCGCGCGTGCGCACCGTGCGCTGCTCGATCCGCTTCTCCTCGTCCTTGCCCTCGAACAGCCGGTCGACGTAGACGCCGGGCGTGTGCACGTGGTCGGGCTCGATCGCACCGAGTTCCACCAACTCGTCGACCTCGGCGATCGTGAAGCGCGCCGCCGTCGCCATCATCGGGTTGAAGTTGCGCGCGCTCCAGCGGTAGGCGAGGTTCCCCGCCGGATCGCCCCGCCACGCCTTGACGATCGCGAGGTCGCCCTGGATCGGTTTTTCGAGCACGTACCAGCGGCCGTCGATCTCTTTGGTCTCCTTGCCCTCAGCCACGATCGTCCCGAAGCCGGTCGGCGTGTAGAAGCCGCCGAGACCCGCGCCGCCCGCCCGGATCCGTTCGGCCAGCGTGCCCTGCGGGACGAACTCGACCTCGAGCTGGCCGTCGAGATACTGGCGCTCGAAGGTCGCGTTTTCTCCAACGTACGAGCTGACCATCTTCCGGATCTGGCGCGTCGTGAGCAGGAGGCCAAGCCCGAAGTCGTCGACGCCGCAGTTGTTGCTCACCACCGTCAGGTCCTTGACCCCGAGCGCGCGGATGCCGGCGATCAGGTTCTCGGGAATGCCGCACAGGCCGAATCCGCCGGCGAGAATCATCGCCCCATCGACCAGCCCCGAGCCCGCGAGCGCCTCGGCGGCGTCCTTCACGACCTTGTTCATTCCAGGGTCCCCTTTTTCTTCTCGTGCGTCTCGGTGATGAGGCCCGCGCCGTCCGCCGGCACGAGCGGAGGTCCGGCGAGCGCCGCGCCCAGCAAGCGGGCGCGCTGCAATTCCTCGGGTTCGCGCGCGACGCCGCCCAGGTCGAGGTCGTCGTGGCGATAGACCAGCGTCTCGAGCAGGCGGCCGCCGACCCAGGAGAGAAAGCCGCGCGCGGTCAGGCGCGAGGGTTCGGGCGTGTCGCTCGGGCCCATCACGACGATCAGCCCGCCACGCCGCGTACGCGCCCACTGGCGGCGAAACGCGGGCCGCTCGCCCTTGCGCTCGACCACGGGCGTGACGCAGTTGCAGCGGTCGATCACCATCTTGAGCTGCGCCGAGAGCCCGCTGAAGTACACGGGCGAGGCCACCAGCACGCCCGTCGCGCGCTCGAGCGCTTCGTACACCTTGTCCATGTCGTCGTGGTAGATGCAGTAGCCCTGGCCGCCAGTCGGATCCGGGCCGCAGGCCTGGCAGGCGAGCAGCTTGAGATCGCGCGCCGCGAGATGGAGCGTCTCCGCGCCCGTCTCGCGCGCGCCCGAGAGGGCCGCCTCGACCAGCACGTCAGTGTTCGATCCCGGCCGCGGCGAGCCCGAGAGCGCGACCACGAAGGTCACCGGGTCAGGCGGTCCGCGGATGGGCCGCGCACCACTCCTTGATGTACTCGATCGCCCCGCCGGTCGGGCTGCCCGGCCCGAACAGCTTGCCGATGCCGCGCTTGCCGAGCGTCTCGATATCCATCGGCGGGATGATGCCGCCGCCGGTGAGCAGCATGTGGTCGGCGCCCTTGGCCTTGAGCAGATCCTGGATCGCCGGGAAGAGCGTCATGTGCGCGCCCGAGAGGATCGAGAGCGCGACCACGTCGACGTCCTCCTGGATCGCCGCCTCGACGATCTGCTCGGGCGTCTGGTGGAGCCCGGT
>JBKJOC010000033.1:0-3855 GCA_046595725.1 Candidatus Eiseniibacteriota bacterium | reverse complement strand
CATGCTCGAAATCCGCAACCTGGTGAAGATCTATCCCGGCCCCGTGACCGCGCTGGCGGGCGTCGATCTCGACATTCCCCCGGGCATGTTCGGCCTGCTCGGCCCGAACGGCGCGGGCAAGTCGACCTTCATGCGCATCCTCGCCGGCCTGATGGAGCCGACCTCGGGCACGGTGCGCCTCGACGGACACGACGTGATTGCGGACCCGGCGTGGCTGCGCGCGCGCCTCGGCTACCTGCCGCAGGAGTTCGGCTTCTATCCCCACCTGAGCGGCGAGGCCATGCTGCTCCACCTGCTCAAGCTCAAGGGCATCGAGGCGCCGGGAGGACTCAAGGCGCTGTGCCGCGACCTGCTCGACCACGTCAACCTGGGCTTCGCGGCCAGGCGCGCGGTGAAGACCTACTCGGGCGGAATGCGGCAGCGGCTCGGCATCGCGCAGGCGGTGGCGGGCGATCCGCGCCTCGTGATCGTCGACGAGCCGACCGCCGGCCTCGATCCCGAGGAACGCCTGCGCTTCTATCACCTGCTCGCCGAGCTGGCGCAGGAGCGCTCGGTCATTCTCTCGACGCATATCGTCGAGGACGTCGCCGTGCTCTGCCCCGAGTTCGCGGTCATCCGCCACGGCCGCCTGGTCGCGCGCACCACGCCGCGGGCCGCGCGCGAGGCGATCAAGGGCGCGATCTTCGAGGGTACGGTCGCGCCGGCGGACCTGCCCGCGTTGAGGCGCGAGCGCGCGGTCACGCAGGCGCTGCTGGTCGAGGGCAAAAATCGCGTGCGCATCCACGCGCCGCTGCGCGATGCGCCGCCCGGCTTCGAGCCGGTGCAGCCCTCGCTCGAGGACGCCTACCTCGTGCTCATGCGCCCCGAGGCGGTGCCCGCGTGAACGCCGGCCGCCTTCTCGAGGTGATGCGCCTCGAGCTCTCGCACAACCTGAGGCGGCCCCTGTTCTGGGTGCACATCCTGCTGGTGGTCTTCCTCGCGCAACAGATGTCGGCGGGCAACGCCAGCATCCAGTCCGGCGACGCGCGCGTCGGCGGCACCAAGGCCTGGATCAGCTCGGAGTTCGCGGTGGCGCAGATCCTGGTCGTCCTCGTGTCCGCGCTTTACGTGTTCTTCATCTCGGTCGGCGCCGGCATGGCGCTGATCAAGGACGACGAGCTCAAGGTCGGCGAGGTCCTGCGCGCGACGCGGCTGACGCCCGCCGAATACGTGTGGGGCAAGTGGGCGGGCGTGTTCCTCGCGTATGTCGCGGTACTCGCCGTCCACCTGGTCGCGATGATCGTCTGCAACCACCTGCTGCCGCACGGCGAGAACGCCGACTCGATCGGCCCGTTCGCGCTCTCCAATTACCTGCTGCCCGCGCTCGTCTTTGCGCTGCCGCTGCTCATCCTGTTCACGGGCGCGTGCTTCGCGGTGGGCGGGATCACGCGCCAGCCGGTGCTCGTGTTCGCGCTGCCGATCCTGGTCCTCGTGTTGGGCCTGACGCTGCTGTGGGAGTGGTCGCCCGAGTGGCTCGCGCCCTCGATCAACCGGGCGCTCATGTTCGTCGACCTGACAGGCCTGCGCTGGTTGACTGAGACCTACCTCAAGGTCGATCGCGGCGTGGACTTCTACAACCAGCGGCACGTCCCCCTCGACGGCTTGATGATTGCGCAGCGCGCGCTCACGGTCGCGCTTGGCCTGGGCGCGGTCCAACTCGTCGTGCTCAAGATGACCGCGCGCGCGAGCGTCAAGGTGCGCGCGCGCAAGCAGCCCAGGATCGCGGCCGCCCCGGCCGCCGACCCCGCTCCGCTTGCCGGCCTCGCCATGCGCACCCGCCCGAACGGCTTCCTCGCCGAGACGCTCGAGGTCGCGCGCACCGAGTTCCGCCTGCTCGGCCGCCACCCGGGGCTTTACCTCTTCGTGCCGCTCATCCTGCTGCAGATCTTCGGTGGCCTCGTCACCACGGGCGCGTTCGACACGCCGCTGCTGCAGACGCCGGGACTGCTCGCCCTGGGCTCGATGAACACGCTCACGCTGCTGGTCTCGATGATCATCCTGTTCTACACGACGGAGTCGCTCCAGCGCGAAGCCGGCTGCGGGCTGGCCCCGATCGCCTACGCCACCCCGATGCGCACGGCCGCGCTGCTGTCGGGCAAGGCGATCGCCAACGCGCTGCTCGGCGCGGCGATCGTGTGCGCCGCTCTGCTGGGCTGCGCGATCGTGCTCGCGCTCCAGGGCAAGGTCCCGTTCTCGCTCACGCCGTTTGCGCTGGTGTGGGGCCTCCTGCTGCTGCCGACGTTCCTGGTCTGGACGGCGTTCGTCGCGGCCGCGTATGCCATCACCAGCAACCGCTTCGCGACCTACGCGATCGGCCTCGGCGCGATGGCGCTGACCGCCTTCATGCAGGTGCGCGACAAGATGTCGTGGGCGCTCAACTGGGATTTGTGGGGCGCGACGCGTTGGACCGACATCGCGCCGTTCGAGCTCGACGGCCTGCCGCTCGCGCTCAACCGGATGGCGGCGATCGGCTTCGCGCTGTTCTTCATCGTGCTCACGCTGCGCGTCTTCGCCCGCCGCGAGCGCGACGCCACGCGCACCGCCCACCATCTCAAGCCCGGGCCGCTGTGGCGAAGTACGCGCTCGCTCGTGCCCTGGCTTGCCGCCCCGCTTGCCATCGTGGCGACGCTCGCCTACATGGTGCACGGCGGATGGCAGGGCGGCGCCATGCGGAAAAAGGCGCATGACTACTGGCGCAAGAACGTGCTGACCTGGCGCGACGCGCCGCTGCCGTCGATCGCGGGCTTGGACCTCACCCTCAAGCTCGATCCCGCGCAGCGCAAGGTGCACAGTATCGGGACCTACGCGCTGGTCAATCGCACCGCACGGCCGCTGGGCGCGATCCCGCTCTCGGGCGGACTCGAGTGGAAGAACGTCCGCTGGATTATGAATCACCGGAAGGCGACGCCGGAAAACCGCGCCGGGCTCTACGTCTTCAAGCCCGAGCCCGCGCTCGCGCCCGGCGACACGATCTCGATCGGGTGGGAGTTCGACGCGCGCGAGCCGCAGGGCATCAGCAGGAACGGCGCAGGCGTCATGGAGTTCGTCCTGCCCTCGAGCGTCGTGCTGACCGGATTCGCGAGCGCGAACATGGCGCCCTACCTCGGCTACCAGCCCGACGTCGGCGTGCGCGAGAAGGAGAACCGCGCCGACCCGCGCGAATTCCCCGACGACTTCCACGCCGGCACGACTCGCGCCGGGCTCGCCATGGCCGAAAACTGGTTCAACACCCGCATCAAGGTCGACGCGCCGGCCGACCTCATGGTCAACGCCACCGGCGCCAAGGTCGGCGATGTCGTTCAGGGCGCGCGCCGCGTGACGACGTGGGAGAGCGACGCGCCGGTGCGCATCTTCAACGTGGTCGCGGGCCGCTGGAAGGAGAAGCACGGCAAGGGCGTCGTGATCGCGTACGACCCGCGTCACGAGTACAACGTCGACGAGATGATGGAGGCTCTCGAGGGCGCGCGGCGCTGGTATTCGGAATGGTTCGCGCCCTACCCCTGGCGCACGCTGCGGCTGAGCGAGTTTGCGGGCCTTTCGAGCTATGCGCAGGGATCCCCGGGCAACATCACGTTCTCGGAGAACATCGGCTTCCTCACGCAGAGCAAGCCCGAGGCCAATGCGGCGTTCTGGGTCACCGCCCACGAGGCGGCGCACCAGTGGTGGCCGAACCTTGCGATGTCGGGCGAGGGTCCGGGGGGCGACGTCCTGTCCGAGGGGATGGCGCACTTCTCGACCATTCTGCTGTGCGAGCAGGTCAAGGGCGAGGCGCAGCGGATGGCGTTCTGCAAGCAGATCGAGCACCGCTACGAAGCA
>JBKJOC010000456.1:0-4861 GCA_046595725.1 Candidatus Eiseniibacteriota bacterium | reverse complement strand
GGATCACCGCTCCGATCTCTCCGCCATCCCGCTCACGGCGGCGCGCGGCGTCACGCTGCACCGGGGCCTGGCCTCGCTCCTGATGGGGCCGAACGCGATCGGCGGAGCGGTCGAGGTGGACGTCGCGCGCGGGCGGCGCGCCGACGCGGCACCAACGCTCTTCGTGCTCGATGCCGGCGGTGATCACACCGGCGCGCGCAGCGTCTCTCTGACCACCGGGGTCCTGAGGGCGGATGGCGACGGCCACTGGCTGGTCCGAGCCGGGGGGGGCTATCGGCAAACAGACGGTTCCGTGTTGGCGCATGGCCTCGACCACGCCGAGGCTTCGACACACGCGCGCCTGACGAGCGACGGCGAGCGGCGGCTCAACACCGACCTCGAGGCCTTCGATGGATTCCTGTCGCTCCGCCGGGTCGGCCGGGGTGGGGCGTGGGCCTCGTTCACGGGAATAGGCTCCAGACTCGAGCGCGGCGTCGCGCCCGAGGCCCACACATCGGAGCCCCGGCTATGGCGCTACCCGTTCCAGGGGCGCGGGCTCGCCGCCCTCTCGGGCGGCACCGGCACGCGCGACACACCGTGGGGCCGCGGCGATATCGAGGCGAGTCTGGGCCTGACGGCCAGCCGCACGGAGATCGATCAGTTCGACTCGCTCGATTACCGGACGGTGGTGCGTGGCGAGCGGGATGACGATCGGACCCTGACCGCGAGACTTCTCGGCGATCACACGCTGGGCGAGCGCGGCGACCTGCGGTTGGCATTGACTCTGGCCGATGTCTCGCACGACGAGATCATCGGCAGTGACCCCTCGGCCAGCTACCGGCAGCGCTTGTGGAGCGTGGCCAGTGAGACCGACTGGCGCCTGCCACTCGGCGTCCCCGTGCGGGTGAGCGTCGGAGGTGCGGTGGACGGCGCCGACACGCCCGAGTCGTCGGACAAACCCCCCCGCCGGCCGCTTCGGGATTGGGGCGGGCGCCTGGGGGCCAGCGCGGTTCTGCGCAACGGGACCTTGATCGTCCACGGAGCGTCGAGCCGGCGGGCGCGCTTCCCTGCGCTGCGCGAGCTTTATTCCGGCGCGCTCGGCCGCTTCGTCGAAAACCCGTCCCTGCGCCCCGAGATGGAATGGTCGAACGAGCTCGGCGTGACGTTGCGGCAGGCGGCCGGCGAGCTGCAACTCGTGGCCTTCCACCAGGTACTCGCCGACGGGATCACGCGCATCGCAGTCGCCACGCCGAGCGGGAATCGCTTCCAGCGGGTCAACCAGGGTCGGGTCACCGGGAACGGCCTCGAGACCGTCGGCATTCTGGACATCGGGGCGCTCGCCTTCGGAGCCGACGTGACGGTGCAGCGCGTGCGGGGGATCGATGCGGACGGCAACGTCACGGAACTCGAGTACGAGCCCGCCATCCAGGGTGGAGCCTGGGGGGAGTCGCCCTTGCCGGTCGGGTTCCGCATCCGCGTGGAAACTCGGGGCACGGGCGAAGAGCGATACTTCGACCTCGACAGCGGAGAGCTCCGCACGCTCGCGCCGACCCTGCGCTTCGACACCAGTCTCGCTCGCAGCTTCTCCCTCCACGGCTTGGGCCCGTTCAAGAGCGTAGACGCCCTGCTCGTCCTCGAAAACCTGGCCGATCAGACCCTCTTCGACCAGGCCGGCCTCCCGCAGCCCGGGCGGACGGTGCGCCTTCAGGCACGCCTCTGGTAGGTGAGCGTCGAACTGCGGGACGAGTCCGCTCAGGGAGCCGGACGCAACGCGGCCCTTGTTCATCCCGCAGCGCTTGGATCGGATCGAACAGCTCCGATCGGGAAAAGCCCTGAAAACAACTCCAAATCGCACTGGAACGACAGTAGAATTGTCCATGGCTTTCCCTCGTTCAATCGTGGCGATCCTGCTTCTCGCCTGCTGGCTTTCGCCTCTAGCCGTGCGGGCTCAGACCATCCCGCCGGTCTACGCGGCACTGTTCACGCACATCGAGGACAACACGCCTGCCGGAACGCTCGGCTCCTCGCAATCACGGCAGAATTATCTGCTCTACCGCAACGCGCTGATCTCGATGGGAACTCTCGCGCGCGACCGGGGCGTCTCCTGGTCCCTGGAACCCGACTGGAAGATCCTGCGCGCCGCGCTGCTGTACGAAGACGCCACGCTCACCGGCAACACGAGCGGCAAGAACTTCCTTCGCTATCTGAAAGAGGATCTCGGAGTCGTCATCGATCCCCATTCCCACGAAAACGGCGGATACAACTACACGGACGTCGCGTACCTTCTCGATTCGCTCGGCGTCGGAGGCTCGACGGTCATCGGCGGTCACATCTGGGATCCCAGCTACGCGCAGTTTCAGGAATGGGATCGGTTCCGCGTTCCGGTGCCCGGCGAGATGTTCCCCCGGGCGCTGTGGCGCGGCGACATCCTGATGGGAAGCGGCACGCCGAATCACGTCAACGATCCGGTCGTGAGCGGCGCCTGGCGTCCTCGCGATCGGGACCACTACTTCGAGGACGACCCCGCCGGGAACATCATGGCGGTCGGACAGTACAAAGGGACCCTGAGCGGCGTCTCGGAACTGAGGGATCTGTACCGGGCGGGCATCGTGCCGACGGACGTCATGCTCACCTCGTCGTTCCACATCAAGCCGTCCACGATCATCGCCCCCGGCGGCATCAGCGAGATCGACGACACGGTGATCACCCCGATCGTCGCGATGCGGGATAGCGGCGCGGTCGTCGTGACCGACTTCACGCAACTCGTTCTGGCATGGCAGACCGCGTTCGGTTCGCGAGGCTATCTCTACACTGCGCAGGCCGTCGTCGGAGTCGATCCCATTCTCGACCGGGAGCTCAGTCTCGGGTGGTGCTCGCCGAATCCCTTCAGCTCGGAGACAATCATTTCCTATTCGGTGTCCCATGCGATTCGCGTCCGGATCGAGGTCTTCGACGTGCTTGGGCGTTGGCGAGCCCAACTGCTCGACGAGCCGAAAACGCCCGGACGCTACTCGATCCGCTGGAAAGCGCGGGGCCTCGCAAACGGAACGTATTTTTGCCGGCTGCAGGAGGTGGCAAGGGACGAGCAGGTTGGAGCGGTCATGAGCCGGAAGCTCGTCATCGCGCGGTAATCGCGGCCCGCGAACCGCGGGCACAGGACGGGACACCGAAGGGTGGATCTAGCACCAAACTGCGTAGGCGAATCTTCAGTTCATGATCATGCCCTCTGTGTTTTCCGTCTAACGATCTGCCGCGCGGTCCGCGAGCGGCGCTCAAGATCGCTTCAGGTCAGCCCTGACGCTGCGCGCCGCTCGTCGGCTGCAGCGGCCGGTTGGGCCTGCCACGCCGTGGGTAGTCAACAACTCCCGACTCGAACGAGCTGCTGCCCAAGCCATTGCACCACGTTAACGAGCGCGTTGCGCTCGACCTCGCCGAGCCGTGGGTCGCCTCGGCTCAACATCTTCGCGATCCGAGCGATCCCATCTCCCACCGCTCGGGTCGTTGCGGACTGCCTGATGTTCTTCGCATCTGCGCCCTGCTCCAGGGCTGCGTCGCTTGCGCTGAATTCGGAGAGGGCAATCAATGCCTCGGTCACCCTCGCAAATTCCTCCAAGAGGGTCGTATCCTCTCTGGACCAGGCATGAGGCTTCGTGTCAATCGCGCAGAAAGAGCCAATAGGCGACCCCGATGCTGCAGTGATGGGAGACCCAGCGTAGGCAATCACACCGAGGTCGTGCAGGGCACCATTTTGCCGAAGGACTGGATGCTCGCGTGCGTCGGCAATGACCAGTTCCATATGGTCGGCCACGACCCACTGACAAAACGAATGAGTCAATGGTGTTTCCCTGGTCGTCGCCCAGGGATCCGGAAGGCCGAACTGGCTCTTGAAGAATTGCCGACCGCTGTCTACGAGGGAAACCAAGGCCACCGGAACGCCAAGCATGCTGGCTGCACAGCGCGTCAGCGCGTCAAACGATTCGCTCGGTGAGCTATCGAGCAGTCCGGTTTGGGCGAGGCTCGCCAGCCGAGCTGAATCACCGATGATGGAGGCTGGAGCGTTCGTCACTATCACGGGTGCTCCGAGGCGCTTCTGAATCCAATCCGCAATCGCGGCCGCATCGACGGGAGAACTCACGCACTCGTCCGCTCCGTGGAGGCGGAGTTCAACCTGATCTTCGGGCCGCGAACCCACGATGGCGATGACGGGAGTCATGGCGGTGTGGACCGAGGCACGGAGCCGTCGAAGCGCGAGCAACCCACCGCCGCCGGGAAGCTTCTGGCTCAAGACAACGGCTCCCGGGCGGTGCCGAAGCATCGCCGCTGTGGTCGCAACCGTGTCGCGGGCCTGCAACACCTGCCACCCGCGCTGTGAGAGCGCCTGGCTCAGCACCTTCGCCTGCCCCTCATCACTCTCGGCGACCAGAACCGTCGTGGTCATCACACTCCTCTCCTTCATACCAGCAACACCGCTCCTGAACCGTGGCCGCTCTGGGGCTCATCTGTTGGCCTAACGCGTAGTAGCTGATTCGGGGTCGCCGGTATCACCGCAGCTCAGCGCCCGCTCGTCCGCACCCGCGAACCACACGACCCGCCTGCCCGAAATGGCTTCCGCCTTCCCCGCCTCGCCTCCTATCCGGATACGCTGACCGGCAGTGTAGCCTCCGGCGTCGATCCGACTCCTGCCCATTCGAGCATTTCCGAATCTGCTCTGGGGACCAACTGGCTACCCGGGGGTCAAACGTGGCTCATTCTGCGCGGCCCGGCAGTCGAGGTCAATTCGGCAGGCGAGTCGGGAGGGTCACTCAATCAACGCGCCATTGTGCTTCGCAATCGCCGACCGGCCTGCGAGGTACCCGGTCGTCTTGGCGAACTGGAAGTTGTA
>JBKJOC010000451.1:0-8241 GCA_046595725.1 Candidatus Eiseniibacteriota bacterium | reverse complement strand
CGGACCACGTCGTGTCCGAGAGCGAGCGCATGAAGCTGAAGCCCACGCGATCCCCCAGGCCCTGCGCCGCCGCGCCCGGGGTGTCGATGACCGGATCGTTCGTCAATGCGATCGGCGGCGCCGCCAGCGGATCCCCATCGGGCTCGACCGCGCGCGTCGCGATGTCGATGTTGCCGGTCGCGCGCGTGCTCCACAGCGGCACGTAGTCATAGCTCGCCGAACCTACGACCGGGTTCGCAGGCGTGTAGCTGCCCGGTGCGATCTGGCGGGCCGAGTTGAAGAATCCCCCGTCGCCGACCCAGCGTTTTGCCCAGGGAATGTGGAGCGACGGCCCGTCGCTGAACACGACCTCCTGGTAGACGACGAGCGCGTCTTCGCCGTTCTGCGCGATGCGTGGGCGCTCGTACGTCTTGCCGATAGTCTTCGCGACATTGTGATGGTCGATGAAATTGATGCCGATCTTTCCGGTCAACCTCACCGCCTCGATCCCGCGGTCGGTGCCCGGTGCCGAGGTCTCGTACGCCACCAGGTGCGTGGTGTCCTGCACCCCCGTCGCCGCGGGATGTTCCTCACGCACGCCGACCACTTCCGCCAGCGCGCCCGGGCCGTCGCTGATCGCTCCATTGGTCAGAACGGCCGCCCAGATATCGCGCTCGGTCGGGCTTACCCGCGAGTCGGTCCACGCCACCAGGACCTCGCCCGACTTGTAACCGAACGCGGACGGCTCGTACTGGTTCCAGGAGTCGCCGGCGACCGTGAAGGTGTCGATCGGCGCGCCTCCCGCGGTGAAGCGCGCGCCGCACACGATGCGGCGGCCGGCGCGCTCCTCGTCCCACAACAGGTTGAAGTTCGTGCCATCGTATGCCAGCGTCGGTCGCCCCTGGTCGAGACTCACGCGCGGCGCCGCGAACGCGACGGTCGAGGGATTCGGCGGCGCAAACGTCGCGCTGTCGGTGACGCCGAAGCGGACCTGCCGCCGGTCG
Organism: Candidatus Eiseniibacteriota bacterium; assembly: GCA_046595725.1. Taxonomy (GTDB): domain Bacteria; phylum Eisenbacteria; class RBG-16-71-46; order RBG-16-71-46; family DASYSL01; genus JANPEF01. The sequence goes on along the minus strand of JBKJOC010000451.1, from coordinate 7,258 downwards.
GCGCCGAAGCGGTCGTCCACCCAAGCGATCATCCAGCGGTTGGCGCCGAACGCCTGCGCGGGCTCGGTCTGGTTCGGCGACTGGGTCGCGATCGCGAATGGCGGATCGAGCGCGAGCCCCGCGCCCACGCGCCGGCCCATGAGGTCGGACTCGCCCGAGACCAACTCGGACCACGCGACCACCGGATTCGCCGCCGCACCGCCGAACGCGCCGTCGCCGGTGAGGCCCGCCGTGGCCGAGACGCTGACCAGCGTGTTGGACGGGTTGCCGTTGTTGGCGATCGCGCGCAAGCGCTGTCCCGCGTCACCCGTCCAGGTCGCCAGCCACTGGGTGCCGTCGTATGCCAGCGCAACGTCGTGATCGCGGCCGTTCTCGTTACCGATGACAATGCCGGTCGCGCCGCCCTGCACGACGCCCGCCGCCGTCACGCGCGCGCCGCGGATGTCGAGTCCGCTCGAGGTCGAGTTGCGCTCGTCCTGCCACGCCACGAGCCATGCGGTGCCGGAAGCGGCGACGGCAGGGGCGGCCTGGGCGGAGGTCTCGGTCACGACCGCGAGGTCGGCCGCGTCGAGGCGCGTGATCGTACCCGAAGGCAGCGCCGCGGTGACGCGCACCGCGAAGATGTCGTCGTTGCCCAGGCGGCTCGAGCGGAACGCGACCAGCGCATTGACGCCCAGGCGCGCGATCGCGGGCTGGGTATTGCCCGTGCCGAGGGAGAGCGCCGCCGGACCGGCGAGGAGTGCGCCGTCGGTGTCGATCGTGGCGCCGGCAATGTTGGCCACGCCGGCGACCACTTCGGACCACACCGCGATGTGCACCGCGCCGTTCCACGCCAACGCCGGATGCGACGCGGCGCCGCCCACGGTCGAGATCGTGGTCGGAAGATCCGGCAGGGCGCCCGACACCACGACGCGCTGGACCTTGATCTCGGAGGCGTCGCTCCACGCGACAAGCCACTGTGTGCCGTCCCAGGAGACCGCGGGCTCGGCCTGCTCGCCGGCCCCGGAAGCGAGTTCGATTCCATTCGGGTCGAGCACGGTGCCGTCATGGCGCACGCGGGCGCCGAAGACATCGCCATCCCCGTGCCGGCCGTCACGCCAGGCGTAGAGCGTCACTGCGCCGTTGTCGGCGGCGGCGACCTGGTCCTGGTTCAAGACCGCGGGGAAGCGCACAGGATCGATGGCGGACAGGGGGCCCACGCCGAGGCCGGCCCGGGCGGGGTCGGCACCAGCGAACAGGGCAAGCGAAACTGCCAGGGCGGAGACACGGGGGAACAGCGACATGGCCATCCTCGCGGGGCGCGCGAGCGCCAGGACGGGAAACAGCGCAAACCTTCGATGCCTGGCCGGATTCAAACCGTCGATGGGGAGCAACCGGTCGGGCGCCGCGGACTCGAAAGGAAACATTGGACGAGGGAGATTCGTATCCTCGTCGCCGGGTCTTCCCCGACGCCGAGAGTGCGGGAATCCTACTCCGCGGCCCCATGTTCAGGCCAGCGGATTCGACCGTTCTCGTCGATTCGACCTTCCAGGAAGGGCCTGCGAGCGGAACGACTTGCCCCATCGCGAACCACCGGGCGTCGTGTGCAGTCCGATCGCACCTTGCCCCACCCAGCACGGACCTTGCCAGTGCCTCGCCCAAACCTGTAAGTCACTAGCGTTCATGAGGTAACGTGAGAATACGCCCGGTCGCTGTCTGCTCCGCTGAGGTATATTGTCCGCATGAAGATCTACACCAAGACTGGTGACGACGGCACGACGGGCCTGTTCGGGAACCAGCGCGTCCCCAAGGACAGCCTGAGGGTCGAGGTCTACGGCACGATCGACGAGGCCAACTCCGTCCTGGGCCTGGCCCTGGCCGCCGGCGCCCCGGAGGAGTTGGCCCGCGTCCTGCTCGACCTGCAAGCCCGGCTTTTCGACCTCGGGGCCGACCTCGCCACTCCCCGCAGTGGCGGCCCGGACCCGACGTACCTCACCCGGATCGATTCCGGGCACGTCGCCGCACTCGAACGCCTGATCGACCGCTTCGAGGCCGACCTGGCGCCGCTCTCGAACTTCATCCTGCCCGGCGGGACGGTCACGGCCGCCCACCTGCATCACGCGCGCACCGTGGTGAGGCGGGCCGAGCGCGGGCTGGTCGCGCTGGCGCGGCAGGAGGGGCTGGGGGATTGGGTGCCGCTGTTCGTCAACCGGTTGTCGGACCTCTTGTTCGTGCTGGCGCGTTGGACGAATCATGCCGCCCAGGTGCCCGACGTGCCCTGGCGCCCCCGCGCCGACGAGCCCGAGGATTGATCCTTCGAGGTACCCGGAATATGGTGGAGGGGTCCACCGTGCCCCGCACGGCTGCATCGACATCCCGGCCATAACGAAGAGGAACCATGCCTTTCAAGGATCTGCGTTCGCTGGCGGAGGGGCTTTCGGCCTCGGTCCGGCTTCATCCCGACTCGACCCTGACCATCACCGACGTCGGCAACTTCCGCACCCACTGCGTCGAGCCGCTCATCGCCACGGCGATCTTTGCCGAGGACGAAACCACCCGCGAGGCCGCTCGCTGGTTGATCTGGGAAGCCGGCCACGCCCTGGGCGTCCACTCGGCCTCGATCCAGGGCCTGTATGTCGCGCGGGGCAAGGGCAAGGTCAAGGGCTTCACGGTGCCGGCGGTCAACATCCGCGGCCTGACGTTCGAGACCGCGCGCGCGATGTTTCGCGCGGCGCGCCGCCTCGACTGCGGGGCGATGTTGTTCGAGCTCGCCAGGAGCGAGCTCGGATACACCTACCAGCGCCCGGCCGAGTACGTGGCCAACATCCTCGCCGCCGCGATCCGCGAGGGCCATCACGGCCCCGTGTTCATCCAGGGCGATCACTACCAGTTCAACGCCAAAGCCTACGCCGCCGATCCCGAGCAGGAAACCGAGGGCGTGCGCGCGCTGACCAGGGAGTCGGTCGCGGCCGGCTACTACAACATCGACATCGACGCCTCGACGCTGGTCACCCTCGACCCGCCCACGCTCGACGAGCAGCAGCACCACAACTATGTGCGCGGCGCCGAGCTCACCGCCCTCGTTCGTGAAATCGAGCCGCGCGGGATCACCATCTCGGTCGGCGGCGAGATCGGCGAGGTCGGCTTCAAGAACTCGACGGTCGAGGAGTTCGAGGCCTACATGGACGGTTACCTGCGCGAGCTCGGGCAGCGCGGGCCCAAGCTGGCACCGATGTCCAAGGTCTCGGTCCAGACCGGCACGTCGCACGGCGGCAACCCGACCGCCGAGGGCAAGGTCGCCGACGTGACTCTCGACTTCGAGGTTCTGCAGGCGATCGGCGAGGTCGCGCGCACGAAGTACGGCCTCGCGGGCGCAGTGCAGCACGGCGCCTCGACGCTGCCCGAGGACTTGTTCGACCGCTTCCCGCGGGCCGAGTGCGCGGAGATTCACCTCGCGACCGGCTTCCAGAACATGCTCTACGACGGCGGCTTCCTGCCCGACGACCTCAAGGCGCGCATGTACCGCTGGCTCGACGAGAACTGCGCGGACGAGAAGAAGGACGGCATGAGCGACGAGCAGTTCCACTACAAGACACGCAAGAAGGCGTACGGGCCGTTCAAGCGGGAGCTGTTCGAGCTCGAGGCGACGAAGAAGCGGGCCTACGTGCAGGCGCTCGAGGACAAGTTTCACTTCCTGTTCGACAAGCTCGGCATGAGAAACACGCGCGACACGGTGCTCGAACACGTCCACCCGGCGCTCATCCACCGCCCGGTCCCCGATGGTCTGCGAACTGCGCTCGAGCATGGCGCGGCCGCCCGATGAGCGCGCCGCGCGTCGAGACGGCGACTCTGGGTGGGGGCTGCTACTGGTGCCTCGAGGCGATCTACGAACAGTTGCAGGGAGTGGAGAGCGTGGTCTCGGGATTCAGCGGCGGCCGCGTCAAGAACCCGTCCTATCGCGAAGTGTGCGACGGCACGACCGGCCATGCCGAGGTGATCCAGATCGCGTTCGATCCGGCGATCCTGAGCTATCGCGAGATGCTGGATTTCTTCTTCGCGTTCCACGACCCGACGACGCTCAATCGCCAGGGCGCGGACCTGGGCACGCAGTACCGCTCGGCGATCTTCTACCACTCGCCCGAGCAGAAGGCGATCGCGCTGGCGGTGCTCGAGGAGCTGACCAAGGACCGCGTGTTCAGCTCGCCGATCGTGACCGAGATCGCGGCGTTCGACGCGTTCTACCCGGCGGACGCCAAGCACCAGGGTTACTACCGCGCCAACTCCGAGCAGCCCTACTGCCGCACGACCATCACGCCCAAGGTGACGAAGCTGCGGCAGAAGTACGCGGCCAAGCTCAAGACCGCCGACCGGACGACCTGACCGCGCGCCGCATGCCGAAACGCGAACCCAAGACCTACGACCGCTCCTACTTCGACCGCTGGTACCGCGATCCCGCGCAGGCCGTGATCCTGGGCTCGCATCTCGAGCGCCGGGTGCGGCTTGCGGTCGCGGCCGCGGAGTACGTGCTCGAACGCGAGATCGAGAGCGTGCTCGATGTCGGGTGCGGCGAGGCGCCGTGGCGGCGCATCCTCAAGAAGCTCAGGCCGCGCGCGCGCTACGTCGGCATGGACCCGAGCCCTTATGTCGTGAAGCGCTACGGCAAGTCGCGGGGCATCGTGCTCGGCGGCGTGGGCGATCTCGGGACACCGGGCCTGTCGCGCGCGCTGCTCAAGGCCGGCGTGCGCCCGCCGTTCGACCTGATCGTGTGCTCGGACGTGCTTCACTACGTCGCCACCAAAGACCTGCCGCGCGGACTGCGCGCGATCGGGCGCTGGGTCGGCGGCGGGATGGCGTTTCTCGAGTTCTTCACCCGCGACGACGACACCGAGGGCGACACCGAGGACTTCAAGCCGCGCCCGGCCGCGACCTACACGCGGCTGCTGCGCGCGGCGGGCCTGACCCATCTCGGCCTCCACAGTTACGTGGGGCGCGAGGTGGGGCGCGAGATCATGGCATTCGAGCGCGGATCTGCCTCCCGCGCAGGCACTAAGCGGCGTTTGTGAATTCGGTTCGCTTGACGCTTTTGGCGCGCCGGGCCAAGGTCTGGGTGCAGGGCTTGAGGGATCACCCACACCAAGGAGGAGTCATGCACCGCGCGATTCGATCTCTCGTGTTGACCATGTTCGTACTCGTCAGTTCGAGCGGCCTCGTGGCCGCGAAGAGCTTCACCATCAATCCGCAGGCCGGGCTGACCACCAGCCATCGCACCGGCGACGCGGGGGACCTCTCGACCCATGGCCGCGTCGGCTGGCTGGTCGGCGGCAACGTCCGGCTCGGGGAGAAGGTCTACCTCTCGCCGGGCGCGTACTTGCAGCGCACCAACATCCAGCTTTCGCAGAAGGACACGCTGACGGCCCGCACCGTCGAGGACGTCGTGGGCGTCAACTCGCTCTACCTGCCGCTGCGCGTGGGCGTGAACCTGGGCCAGAGCGCGATCGGCTTCCGCCTGTTCGGAGGGCCGTCGCTGACGATCGTCAACCGGGTCGACGCCAACGCCTTCGGCATCACCAAGGACGACTACAAGAGCTCGAGCGTCGGCATCGAGGGCGGCGCGGGAATCGATCTCACGATCCTGACCTTCGACGTCACCTACGAGGCGAGCTTGGGCAAGGTGTTCAAGAACAGCGACACCAAGCAGCAGACCCTCCGCGCCGCCGTCGGCATCAGGATCTAGCCGATGACCTGGACGGTCGCGAGCTGGAACGTCAACTCGCTCAAGGTGCGCCTGCCGCAGCTAATCGAGTGGCTGGCGCACCACCGTCCGGACGCGGTTGCCCTCCAGGAGACCAAGCTCACCGACGAAGGCTTCCCCACGCTCGAGCTGGCGGCGGCGGGCTACCAGGCCGTATTCGCGGGCCAGAAGACCTACAACGGGGTCGCGCTGCTCGCCCGCGAGCCGATCGAGGCCTGCGTCTACGGGCTGCCCGACTTCGCCGACGAGCAGAAGCGCGTGATCGCCGGGACGATCAACGGCATCCGGGTGATCGACCTCTACGTCCCGAACGGGCAGGCGGTGGGCAGCGAGAAGTACGAGTACAAGCTCAACTGGCTGTCGGCGCTTCACCGCTGGCTCTCTGAGGAGATCAAGGTCCACCCGAACATGGTCGTGCTGGGGGACTTCAACATCGCGCCCGCGGACCAGGACGTACACGACCCGTGGGAGTGGGAGGGGCGCGTACTCTTCAGCGAGCCGGAGAAGGCGGCGTTCGAGAAGCTGATCGAAGTCGGGCTGGTGGACTCGTTCCGGCGCTTCGAGCAAGCGCCGAAGACGTTCAGCTGGTGGGATTACCGCATGAACTCGTTCAAGCGGAACCGCGGGCTCCGGATCGACCACATCCTGGTGTCGCCCGCGCTGGTGCCGCGGCTCTCGGCCTCGACGGTGGACGTCGCGCCGCGCATGCTCGAGCGGCCCTCGGACCATGCGCCGGTCCTGGCCACGCTCGACTAGACCCGGGTCGAGGGCTCGCGGCGCGCTTCGCCGGTCATCGGGACGAACTGGACCGGGATCAGGTCCCTGGCCTCGAAGTCCTTTTCGGTGCGCGTCCAGAGCTGGAGCATCTGCGAGCGCCGCCCCACCGGAAGCACGAGCTTGCCGCCGACCTTGAGCTGCTCGAGCAGCGTTCGCGGCACGTGATCGGGCGCGGCCGTGACGACGATGGCGTCGAACGGCGCGGCCGTCAGCAGCCCGCGATAACCGTCGCCGAGATGCACGGTGACGTCGTGGTAGCCGAGCTGGGCCAGTCGCTCGGCCGCCTCGGCCGCCAACTCGTCGTGGATCTCGATGGTGTCGACGTGACCGGCGATCTCGCCCAACACCGCGGCCTGGTAGCCCGAGCCGGTGCCGACCTCGAGCACGCGTTCGCCGCCCTCGAGCCCGATCGCCTCGGTCATGAGGGCAACGATATAGGGCTGGGAGATGGTCTGGTCGCGGCCGATCGGCAGCGGGGCATCCCGATAGGCCGAGCCCAGGAGGCCGGCGGGAATGAACTCGTGCCGGGGAACCGAGCGCAGGGCCGCCAGCGCCAGCGGGTCACGCACGCCGCGGGAGACGATCTGCTCGGCCACCATGCGCCGACGTTCCTCGGCGAGGCGGATGTTTTCGGTGTGGGACAGCGCTTCCAGGGGCACAGTGCTCCTTCCTTTGCGTGATCGGGCGGCGGGGCACGCCCGGACGACTCCATTATGATGCACCCGACCGACGAAAGCACCCGGTTGTGCC
>JBKJOC010000284.1:0-4019 GCA_046595725.1 Candidatus Eiseniibacteriota bacterium | reverse complement strand
AGCCTCGGCGACTGGTCGCGCACGCATACCTGCGGCGAGCTCACGCGCGCGGACAAGGATCTCCACGTCGTGCTCATGGGCTGGGTCCACCGGGTTCGCGACCACGGCGGCGTCCTGTTCGTCGACCTGCGCGATCGCTACGGCGTGACGCAGGCGGTGGTGCCGCCGGCGCTCGCCGGCCCCGAAGTCGTCGAGCGCGCGCGCCACCTCGGCAGCGAGTGGGTGATCGCGCTCAAGGGCAAGGTGGTCGAGCGCCCGCTCGACGCGGTGAACGAGACGCTGCCCACCGGGACGATCGAAGTGCACGTCGACGAGCTCAAGATTCTCAACTACTCCGACACGCCGCCGTTCCCGGTCGCCGACGACATCGACGTCTCCGAGGACCTGCGCCTCAAGTACCGCTATCTTGACCTGCGCCGGCCGCGCCTCAAGGACATCATCCTGCTGCGCCACAAGGTCGCGCTCGAGACGCGGCTCTACCTGTCGGGCCGCGGCTTCATCGAGATCGAGACGCCGATGCTGGTCAAGCCCACGCCCGAGGGCGCGCGCGACTACATCGTGCCGAGCCGGATCCACCACGGGAAGTGGTACGCGCTGCCGCAGTCGCCGCAGATCTACAAGCAGATCCTGATGGTGGCCGGCTTCGACAAGTACTTTCAGCTCGCGCGCTGCATGCGCGACGAGGACCTGCGCGCGGACCGCCAGCCCGAGCACACGCAGATCGACCTCGAGATGTCCTTTGTGCGCGAGGAGGATGTGTTTGAGGTGATCGAGGGCCTGTACGCGCACCTGTGGAAGACCTGCCTCGGCGTCACGCTGCCCCTGCCCTTCCCGCGGCTGACGTTTGCCGACGCAATGGGGCGCTTCGGCTCCGACAAGCCCGACCTGCGTTTCGGGCTCGAGCTCAAGGACGTGAGCGCGGCCGCCGAAGCGTCGGGTGCGGCGTTCCTGCGTGAGGCCGTGGGCCGCGGGGAAAAGGTGATGGCGCTGGCGGCGGCCGGGCGCGCGACACTCTCGCGCAAGGAGATCGACACGCTCGAGGAGGTCGCCAAGCGCGGTGGCGCGAAGGGCCTGGCCTGGCTCAAGCGCACGGCGGACGGCTTCGAGGGTGCATCGGCGAAGTTCTTCACCGGCGAGGCTCTTGCCGCCGGCCAGGAGCTTGCTCGGCTGGTTTCCGCCCAGGAGGGTGACCTCGTCCTGATGGTCGCCGGCCCGTGGGAGGCCGCGTGCAAGGCGCTCGGAACGGTGCGCTTGGAGCTCGGCCGCGCCACTCTCGAGAGCGGCGGCGGCCGCGCGCGCGAACACCAATTCCTGTGGGTCCGCGACTTCCCGCTGTTCGAGGAGGACGGCCGCGGGGGCTGGGCGCCGCGTCACAACCCATTCGTCTACCCGCGCGAGGCTGACCTGGACCTGATCGAGAGCGACCCCGGCAAGGTGCTCGGCCGGTTGTACGACGTCGTGCTCAATGGCAACGAGCTGGGCTCGGGCGGGGTGCGCATGCACCGGGCCGACGTCCAGGAACGCGTCTTCCGCCGCATCGGGCTCACGCCCGAGAAGGCCGAGGAGATGTTCGGCTTCATGCTCGAGTCCTTCCGCTTCGGCGCCCCGCCGCACGGCGGCATCGGCATGGGCCTCGACCGCATCGTCATGCTGATGGCCGATCGCACCTCGATCCGCGACACCATCGCGTTCCCCAAGACCACTTCGGCGGCCTGTCCGATGGACGGGTCGCCTTCACCGGTGGATTCCGAGACCCTGCGGGAATTGCGGATCACTCCACTCTCGTAGCGTGGAGGGGTGTGACGCGCATGGAGCAGTTTGCCCCGGCACCCCCGAACCCATCCCGCGTTGCAAAGTGCAATTTGCGTGGGATTCCCGTTCTTCGCTAGACTTGTGCGCGAAACGGCCATACGGGCGTGGACGCCCGAAACCTTGACCGCGAGACCGCGGAGTCGTTGTTTACGCATGAGGTGAAGGCCGGGGAGACGACGTGGGGAAATTTGAAGGGCTTCAACCGTTGTGAGTTGAGGGCAGGACCCCGCGGCGAGCCCTCGGCCGCGGGAGGAAGCAGCCGTACGGCACCGGCATCCCCCCTCCGGATGGTCCGGCCCGGGACGGCGCGAGCGGCTTCGCCCCGAGGGGCGAAGCCGTCTCGTCTTCAGCGGTCAGTGGCTTGGAGAGCTTCCGCGATAGGAGGCCTTGACCCGGCCCCACGTGGTGCTTGCGGCTCCGCCGTCGAGTAGTTGGACGCTCTCAGCCGCGGAGATCGGCGCGGCATCCATCGCCTGCGGCCCCGTGCTGGCAACCGCGGCCGTGCCGCGCGGAGATCCGGGCCTGTTGAGATGGGGTAGCGGGCGTCCCGCCGCGCCGGGCAACCCGTCGACCACTGCATCGCAGATCAACTTGAGGTTCTTCAGGTCCGAGCGTTCGAGGGCCACTACGACCGCAGGGTGCTCCGCCACGTAGAACGGATCCCACTGATCCCCGCCAGTGTCGAAGTGCAGGTCAAGGATGGTCAACTCGCCCTCGACGCGACACTCGTGCACCGAGACCCCGGTGCGCCTTGGCTGGGTGCCGAGTGCCAACACGACGACGGCCTGATGAGTCCAGTCGACCTTCGGCGGAGCCTGGCGGCCCGCGACTTCCTCGCGCGCCAGCCACTGCTCCATCGCCATGTTCCAGTCGCTCTCGCTGCGAAACGAGCGCAAGGTCGGGACGAGCCATGGGCCGTCCTGGAACTTCTGGAGGATCTGAAACGGGACGGGACGCGCGCGTGCGTCCAGGACTTTGTCGGGGGGGCCAGCGTCACTACGCCGCGTCAATGCAAGCCCCGCGAGGACGAGCAGGCCAATGGTACCGCGCAGCAGAAATCTTCGAGATGCCAGGATTCCGTTCACGACTTGCTCCTTCGTCGGAGAGGTGGGCGCGGGGCGATCACTCCACCCGTCGTGCCCCAGCGCCCGCCCCCTCCAATTTGGAAACAGGATTGCTAGCTGACCTTGGTCGCGCCCGCCGCATCGAGAATCTCACGAGCCAGCTTGACCCGGTCGCCGTGCGCGTACGCACCGACGAGAATACCGCCCTTGCGAACTTCCTCATCGTAAAACTTGGCTTCGTGCTCGGGAACGCCGAGACCCACAAGGCCGCCGACCAGTCCGCCCGCCGCCGCGCCCGCTCCAAGACCGGAGAGCGCCGCCACGATCGGACCCGCAGCCACCAGGCCAACTCCGGGAACCGCGAGGGTTCCGAGGGCAACCAGGCCCATGGCCACAGCGCCGAGCACGCCGCCGACGGTCGCGCCGGTGACGGCGCCTTCGGGGGCCTTGTTGCTCTCCTGCATCTGGAATTCACGACCCCGGGTGCCTTCGGACATCAGGATGCTGGTGTCCTCGGGAGCGAAGCCGGCGTCGATGAGGTTCTGCACCGCCCGCTCGGCAATCAAGCGGTTCGGGAAGATGCCGGTGATGAGCTGAGACATGATGGGTTCCTCCCTGGAGTTGAGTCACGGCCGGAATTGAACAACACGCTTCCGGCGGGCTACAAAGCATGGTCCGTGCCACGGCGGTCAATCGTTCTAACCTGTTATAATATAATAACTTGACTTTTAAGGTTCGGAGGCGTCAGAGGGAAAAGGTACTGGATCCGGGGGAGGTTTCCAGAATTGCCCCGCCGTCATTTGCGGACCGGAAATCCCGAAGCCTCCCCGGCGGCCTCACACTTGCCCCTGAGCTCGTGCCGCGTGTAGAATGATCCGGTTCCGCCGCGCGAATTTGCGGCGCAAGTAATCCTTCTGCAACAGTTTATCGACGCCTCCAAGGCGACCCGGCCGGCTCCTCTGAGACCAGGCCGGCATTCCCCTCGCTTGCAAGGAGATGGCCCCCATGTCGGCTGAGAAATCCGCGGTTCGTACGGCCCCCAATGTTGGCGCGCTCGCCCTCAAGGTGCACGCGAACCCCACGCAGGAAGAATTCCAGAAGCTCGCGCTCGCCCACACCCCGAACATGATGCGGACCGCCCGG
>JBKJOC010000238.1:0-9942 GCA_046595725.1 Candidatus Eiseniibacteriota bacterium | reverse complement strand
CGCGGCCAGCCGAAGCCGAATTGGAGCAGCAGCGACGTGCCGAACGCGATCACCGTGGCGAGGAAGAACAGGCCGTAGAACTTGAGCGGTGACTGCGCCGACGCGACCGAGCGCATGACCGGGCCCTGGATCTCGCCGTGCTCGAGCCTGAGCTTGTTGATGTACCAGACCAGCGCCAGGTACTGGAATGAGTGCCACGTGTTGTAGCCCTGAAACGCGATGTCGATGTTCTTGAACGTCGGGATGATGAGCGACATCACGGTCGTGACCGAGATCAGCGCGACCGAGGGGATGTTCAAGCGGCCTTCGCGGGCCTCCTTCACCGTCTTCCCGACGTAGAGCAGCAGGAAGACCGTGAACGCGACCAGCGTGAGTTGCGGGATCCACTCGGCGTTCTGGGCGAACGAGGGGATCATGAGGCTCCGCGGGCTGGTCCCGCCGCCGACCACGAACTCGCCCCGCACCAGGCGCCCCGCCGAGTTGACGTAGAGCCCCGAGAAGATCAGGCCATAGTCGATCGCACGATTGAACAGCGAGCGCGGCCTGGGGTCCTTGAAGCGGTACGCGTCGGTGATGTACGCGATCTGGTGCAGGACGTGGATCGAGGCCCAGAAGAAGAAGATCGTCAGCAGCAGCACCAGGTTGTTGAGCGCGAGCCAGACCACCGCCATCGGGATCAGGATGCAGGGCAGCAGCACCCACCCGAAACGCTTGCGGTAGGAGCCGTCGGCCAGCGTGTAGCCGAACGTCGAGTAGAGATGCGGCCCGCCGACGAGGCCCGCCACCAGCAGGTTGATCGCCGTGGTCGAGACGTTGAAGACATAGAGCATCGTCAGCGGGATCGCCGCGAGCAGGGCGCTACCGATCAGGAACGTGAGATCGAATTTTCTACTGACGAGCCAGAGACGGTCGGTGGGAACAGTGCTGGCAAAACTCATCGGGCCCCCTGCTCGGAACCGGCGCGTCCATCGCCCCGGGTAACGTCAAGTCGGCAGCTAGTCTAGGCGGCGGCCCCGACCTTGGGAAGCGAAAGTCTGGAGCCGCTCGGGGGCCGGTTTTCCGGCGATTCGCGCGGCAATTCGGGTGTGGAGGCCCGGCGCCACGAGCGCCGCTCCCGCCCCGAGAAGCGCCCCGGCCACGGTGTCGACGGCGTAATGGAACCCCCCGTAAACGGTGCCCAGGGCCAGCGCCGGCACGATCAGGGCCAGGAGCCAGAACGCGGGGCGCCACAATCGCCAGGCCGAGAGCCAGACACACACCGCCACCGCGGTGTGGGACGACGGGAACGCGGTGCCGAGGGACGACCCCCGCTCGACGATCGAGTGGGTGAGCGGGCCGAACACCCCGGGCCACGACGTCGCGGCCGGATGCCCGAAGTGATGGTACGGCCCGACCACCGGGAACAGCATGTAGACCACGCAGCACGACAGGAACGCCAGCAGCGTGGCCGACAGCCCGAGCGAGAAGCGGGAGCGCGCCCCGCGCACGTAGAGCCCGAACAGGAGCGTGGTCGGAACGAAGTAGTAGTAGAAATAGCTGAAGTGCACATACTCGCTGATCGCGCGCGCGGGGAAGAGGATGCGCAGCGTCTGGCTCGGCTGACCCCCGAACAGGCCCTGCTCCCAGCCGGCGACCAGCGTGTCGTAGCGCAGGTGCGTGAACAGGTTGGTCAGCACCGAGAGCTCGGAGTAGAGCGGCAGGAACATCAAGACCGGGTACCAGTCGCGCACCACGCGCAGCACCCGGTTCTTCGGCCGCGCCGACGCGCCGCGCAGGATGCCCACGATCACGATCAGGCGGAGCGACAAGAGCAGCGGCCAGCTCGGGATATGGTGCGGGAACGCGAGCAGCAAGACGCTGGTCAGGAGCAGGTAGCCGACCAGCAGCGCATCGACCGGGCGCAGACCCGGCGAGTCGCCCGGCTCGGGGTCGCCCGGACGTCGCGCCCAGGACGGCCGGTCGGCCGCCTCGTGCGTGGCCGGGCCCCTGCCCTCGATCACCTTCAAGTCGAGCTTGCGATCCATCCGGCGCTCCGGTACCAGCGTGCGGTTTCGGCGATTCCCGTCTCGAGCGACACCCTGGGTGCATAGCCCAGCTCGGCGCGCGCGCGGGAGTCGTCCACGGTCCAGTTCTGCTCCAGCCAGTCCCCCAGGCGCTCGCGCGTCAGGCGCGCGGGTCGGCCCGTGGTCCGCGCCCACGCTTCCGCAACGGACACGGCGGCCTTGAGCATGCCGGACGGGACGTCGACGCGCAGCGCTTTTCTGCCGAGCCCCCGGGCGATCGCGTCGACCAGTTGCGCGGTCGTGACCGGCGGGCCGCCCGCCAGGTAGTAGCGAGCGCCCGACCGCCCGTGCTCCCGGGCGCGCACCGTGCCCTCGGCCAGGTCGGTGGCGTGGACCAGGCTCAGGACCTGGCGCGAGCCGCCCGGCAGGGGCACGATCCCCCGCTGGACCAGCCGGAACAACATCGCGAACGCCGCGTCGCGCGGCCCGTAGACCGAGGGCGGCCGCACGATGACGAGGTCGGTCTGCGATCGAGCGAGCGCGTCGGCCGCGCGGCGCTCGCCCTCGAGCTTGCTCCGGCCATAGGCGCCGACCGGCGCATCGGCATCGTCCTCGCTGCGCGGCCGGGCGCTCCGGGCGGGACCTCCCGCCGCCTGCGAGGACACGAGCACGAAGCGCTCGACGCCGGTTCGGGCCGCGGCCACGGCGGCCCGCTCGGCGCCCAAGGCGTTGACGCGGTCGAACGCGCCCGGCCCATCCGCCTGGGTGATGCCCGCGACGTGGTAGACCACCCCGCAGCCGTCGACCGCGCGGGCGAGAGCATCGGGATCGCCCACGTCGCCGAGCACGAAGGTGACACGGGAAGCATCAAGATGACGGCGATCGGTGGTCGGACGGACGAGGGCGCGGACGGGAACCTCGCGTGCGAGCAGGGCGTCGACCAGGTGCGAGCCGACGAAGCCGGCCGCCCCGGTGACGAGGACCGGCTTCAAGCGGCCCTTGGGCCTGGGACCGGGCGCTCGTAGACGCGGTAGGTCTTGTACGCGGTCGCGCCCATGCTCTCGAGCGGCTTCCTCATGGCGAGGTTGTCCTCGAGCACCCAGGAGAATTCCCCGCCCGGATACCCGCGCGCCCGCCCGCGCAGGAACATCTCGGCGTAGAGCAGCGTGTCGACGCCCGAGGCGCGATGGCCCGGCTTGACGCCCAGGGTGAGCACGCGGCAGTGATGGATCTTCCGCTGCCAGTACAGCATCGCGAAGATCCCGAACGGGAACAGGCTCCCGCCCATGTGCTTGAGCGCGACGTTGAAGTCCGGCAGCGCGAGCACGAACGCGATCGGCTCGCCGCGCACCTCGGCGAAGACCACCATCTCGGGATCGACCACCGGCTTGAGCTGCTTCGCCATGTGCTCGATCTCGGCCCGCGTCATTGGGACAAAGCCCCAGTTCCGTTCCCACGCGCTGTTGTAGATCATGCGGATCAGGTCGACCTCGGACTCGAATCGCTTCATGTCCATCGAGCGCGTGACGATCGACTTGCGCTTCTTGATCAGCTCGGCGCCGCGGACGATCCGCTCGGGCGGGTTGTCGTGGTCGAGCCAGTAGGCGAGGAGGTCCTTCTCCTTGGCGAGGCGCGCCGCCTCGTAGAGCCGGGCGTGGTAGGGCGGGTTGTGCGGCATCATGATCGCCGGCGGCGTCGAGAAGCCCTCGACCAGCGAGCCGCAGTCGTCATTGGTCGAGAAGTTCATCGGACCCCGCAGCCGGTCCTTGCCGCGCGCACGCACCCATTCCTCGGCGCGGTCGAACAGCGCGGCCGCCGCCAGAGGATCGTCCTCGCACTCGAAGAAGCCGAAGAATCCCACCCGGTCCCCGTGGAAGTCGTTGTGCGCCTGGTTGTCGATCGCCGCAATCCGGCCGACCACGCGGCCGTCCCGCCACGCCAAAAAGGCCTCGACCTCGGCGTGCTCGAAGAATGGGTTCTTCGCGCGGTCGAACAGCAGGCGGACGTCGCTCTTGAGGGGCGGCACCCAGACCGGGTCGTTCTTGTAGAGGCGAAACGGCAGGTCGACGAAGCGCGTGAAGTCGCGCGGCTCCCGGGCGGGGCGGATCTCGAGGGGCATGATGAGATGCGCGCCGGGGCAAGGTTCCCGGCGCGGCTACAGGATTCCCTGTTCCTTGCCGACCTTCGCGAACGTGTCGATCACGCGGTCGAGCTGGGAATGCGTGTGGGTCGCGATCAGCGAGGTGCGGATGCGGCAGGCGTTCGGCGGGACGGCCGGGGCGATCACGCAGTTCGAGTAGACGCCGTTGTCGAACAGGCCGCGCCAGAACTTGAAGGTCTTCATGTTGTCGCCGATGATCACGGGGATGATCGGCGTCTCGCTGGTCGCCGTGTCGTAGCCGAGGCTCTGCAGGCCGGCGCGCAGGTAGTCCGCGTTCGACAGGAGTTGCATGCGCCGCTCCGGCTCGTCCTTGATGACCTGGAGCGCAGCGTGGACGGTCGCGACCGCATAGGCGGGCATCGCCGCCGAAAACATGAGCGCGCGCGCGTGATGCTTGAGGTAGTGGATCACGTCGGCCTCGGCTGCGACGAACCCGCCGATCGAGGCGAACGACTTGGAGAACGTGCCCATCACGAGGTCGACATCCTTCTGGACTCCGTAGTGGTCGGCAGCGCCGCCGCCCGAAGGGCCGATCACGCCCAGCGAGTGCGCCTCGTCGACGAACAGGCGGGCGCCGTGCTTCTTCGCCACCTCGATCAGCGCCGGCAGCGGGGCGATATCCCCTTCCATCGAGAACACGCCGTCGACGGCGATCAGGGTGCCGCCCTTCTTGCCCGAAAGGTGCTCGAGCTCCTGGTCGAGGTCGGCGGTGTCGTTGTGGCGGAAGCGCACCGTCTCGCCCGCGGACATCGTGCAACCGTCGATGATCGAGGCGTGGTCGAGCTTGTCGATCAGGACCGTGTCCTCGCGGCCGACCAGGCTCTGGATGATCCCGAGGTTGGTCTGGTAGCCGGTCGACATCACGAGCGCGGCCTCATGGCCGGTGAACTCCGCGAGGTCGACCTCGAGCTTCTCGTGCAGGTCCAGTGTGCCGTTCAAGAAGCGGCTGCCGGTGCATCCCGTCCCGTACTTGCGCGAGGCCTTCTCGGCGGCTTCGAGCACCTTGGGATGGTGCGTCAGGCCGAGATAGTTGTTCGAGCCGACCATGATCAGGCTCCGGCCACCGATGTTGACCTCGGTGTCCTCGGAACCTTCGATCGCGATGAAGTAGGGGTAGAGCCCGGCGGCCGCGAGTTCCTTCGCCGCGCGGAACGCCCGCGCCTTGGCAAAGAGATCGGTTCGCTTGGTCTCGAGTGCCTTCATAGCGCCCTTTGGCGAAATCGGAGCGAAAGCCCGAGCTCCGCGCGGGGCCGTCGTCCTGTGAATTGGCGGGATGGGACCTCGGGGGCGCTTCCCCTCATGTACAGGCCCCAAACAGGCTTCGATACCCTATGCGGGGCGCTCCGCCTTGTCAACCCTTGCGCCCGACCTTGGGTGGCAGGGCCAAATTCCATTGCCCCAATATTTTAGGCTACTTCGAGGTGGTGGTCGACGTGACCTTGACCGGCTGACCGCCTGGCGTCGTCACGACCACGTTGGGAGCCGCGACGGGCGCGTTCGGATCGGCGGGCGGTGGGCCCGTGTGCCAGTGCATGTGCCCCGGGCGTGGATCGTAGTAGCGGTTCCTCGCCACGTCGAACTCGTAGTCCTTGGGGTGCTCCCCCGGCAGGAGGTTGCCCGAGTTCGGCGGCGTCAGCCTCAGCGCCGCCGGGTCCCGCAAGGGTGGACCGGCCACGCCGTTCGGATTCACGACGCCGATCGAGGCCGCGCCATTGGCGGACGAGGTGCCCACGACGCCGTTGGCGCCCGGCCGCGCCGCGACTTCCGCACGCGCCGCGCTGTCGGCGGCAACTCCCGTCCGGGCCGGCTTCTCGTTCAGCTTCGCCATGAGGGCGGGGCCGGCGAGCGCGGCCGTCCCGCCGACCACCACGATCGCGGCCACGGACAGCAGGAGGTTTCGCTGGCGCGCGGCGTCGATGCGCTGGTGGCAGTGCTTGTATTTCTTCCCGCTGCCGCAGGGGCAAAGTTCCTTCGAGTGGGTGGTCATCGCGCCAGAAGGATACAACGGGCCGCTGGTTCGGGGCTTGCAAACTCTGCGCCGGGCAGCCATCGTGCGCGGCCATGCTCCAAGGCGCCGCCCTCGTCCTCCCGCTCACGCTCCTCGCCTGGGTCCTCGCCAGCCTTCCGGGGCTGGGCGTGCTCGGCCCCCTCGGCCTCGCCCTGCTGCTGGCGGCGCTCGCGCGCGCCCTGTTCGGGCTGCCCAGGGGGGCCGAGCCGGGCGTCCGCTTCTTCGCCCGGCCTCTCCTGCGGGTCGCGATCGTGCTCATGGGCGTCCGCCTCGACTTCACGCGCCTCGCCCAGGCAGGACCGCGCGTCCTCCTGGTCGACGTGGTGGTGGTGTTTCTCGGGGCGCTGTTCGTGGCCTGGCTCGGGGCCAGACTGTCGGTCAGGCGCCCGCTCGCCCTCCTCCTCGGCGTCGGGACGTCGGTCTGCGGGGCATCGGCGATCGCGGCCGCCGGGCCGCTCGTGCGCGCCGAGGAGGACGATGTCGCGGTCTCGATCGGGCTGATCTCGCTCCTGGGAACAATCGGGGTCGTGTGCTATCCCGCGCTCGGCCGGCTCCTCCACCTGCCCGATGCGGCTTACGCCCTGCTCTGCGGCGCGACGCTCCACGAGGTGCCGCAGGTGCTCGCCGCCGCGTTCGCTCGGGGCCAGGAGGCGGGCGACTTCGGCACGTTGGTCAAGTTGACGCGCGTCGCATTGCTCGCACCGCTGGCGCTCGGGCTGGCCGCGCTCGAGGCGCGCCGGGGCGGCGACGCAATCTCGTGGCGACGGTTGCCCGTGCCCTTTTTCGTGGTCGGATTCCTTCTGGTGGGCGCGCTGCGCTCGGCCGGCGCAATCCCGGCCGGGCTCATCCCCGTGCTCGAGCAGGCCTCGCGCATCCTGCTCGTCGCCGCCATGGCCGCGGTCGGGCTGGGGGTCCACGCCGCCGCGGTACGCCGGCTCGGCTGGGCGCCGATCGGGCTCGCGGCCCTGGGCTGGTTGTTCGTGATCGCGACCGCGGGGATCGCGGCCGCCGCTCTCGGGCTGCTCGCCTGACGCGTTATTGCTGGTCGATCTGGAAGAAAATCCGCCACTTGCCCTTGACCTTCCGCAACTGCTGCGCGGTGACCTGCTCGAAGGGCAACCCGCCCGGCACGCTCGGCGGCATGCTGACTTGGTAGGCGACGTGCACCTTCTCGCCCATCCTCCGTGCCGCCAGCACCTGGATGCTGGCGCGGGCGAGCAGGTCCCCGGCATTCGGGTTGATCGAGACCAGGTAGCTCATGAGCGACTTGAAGAGCGGTCCGTTTCCCCGGGCCTCGATCGAGTCGCGCGTCGACACGCCGAAGATTCGGCGCCGCCCTTCCTTCAACTGCGTGCTGTCGGCCGCGATCGTCGCCACCATCGGGTCGACCGCCGCCAGCAGCGACGGGCGGTCGAGCATCTCCCCCGCCTTCGCGTATTCCTTCTTCTTGAGCGCCTCCAGGTACTCGACCAGCAGCTTCCGGACCGCGGCCTCGTCCGACTTCGAGAGCGCGGTGCCTTCGGTCGCCTCAACCTTGATCACCGGCTCTTCGGTGGCGGCCTTGACGCCGTCCGCGCGCGCGGCCGGAGCGAACATCGCGCATGCCAGCGCGCACACGACCGGCGCGATCCTGCGATAGGGCGGGCGCAAGCGAACCTCCTGGATTCTGGCGGGTCTACGGGCGGGTCAGACGATGCGAAACGATTCGACCAGCGTGCAGCGCCGCTTGCGCGTGAAGGTGCGGGCGGTCGTCATGCCCTCGCCGGTCGGACTGGCGATCGTGAAGCTGGTCGGCCCCTCGCCGCCCATGCCCAGCCCGTTGAAGTGCGGGCCGTTCTTGACGAAGATCGAGCAGTCCATCATGCGCGCCATCTTCGACAGGCGCTCGATATTCTTCGAATGGATGCTCGCCGTGTGCCGAAATCCGTGCTCGGCGAGCACCGCCCAGTCCATGCCCTCGTCCGCGCTCGTCACGCGCGCGACCGGGAGCACGGGCATCAGGAGCTCCGTCCACACGAACGGGTGGTCGGGCGGCGTCTCCGCGACCACGAGGCGGATCTCGGGGCCGACCGACACGCCGATCTCCTTGAGGATAAGCGCCGCGTCCTTGCCGACGAACTTCTTGTTGGTCACCGAATGCCGGCGCGGCCCCTTGTTCTCGCCCAGCACGACGCGCTCGATCTGCTGCACCTGGTAGGGCTGCAGCACGTAGGCGCCGCTGCGTGCGAGCGCGGAGAACAGCGCGTCGGCCACCTTGTCGACGACGAAGACTTCCTTCTCGTCGGTGCAGATGACGTTGTTGTCGAGCGAGGCCCCCGCCACGATCGACCGGGCCGCATTGGCGATATCGGCAGTTTCGTCGACCACCACCGGGGGGTTTCCGGGGCCGCCCGCGATGACTTTCTTTTTCGAAGCGAGCGCCGCCTGCACCACTCCCGGCCCGCCCGTGACCACCAGGATGCGGGTCTTGGGGTGCGCCATCATCGCCTGCGCGGCCTCGATCGAGGGCTCGGCGACGGTGGTGATGACATTGTCGGGGCCACCCGCCTCGACCATCGCCTCGTTGAACAGCGAGATCGTGAGCTGGCAGGTCTTCCGGGCCGAGGGATGTGCCGCGAACACGACGGCGTTGCCCCCCGCGATCATCGAGATTCCGTTGTTGATCACGGTCTCGCTCGGGTTGGTCGAGGGGCCGGCGGCGCCGATCACTCCGTAGGGCGCCCACTCCATCAGCGTGAGCCCATGATCGCCCGTCCACACGAATGGCTCGAGGTCCTCGAGGCCGGGCGTCTGGTTGATGACCAGCAGGTTCTTCTTGATCTTGTCGTCAACGCGGCCGAGACCGGTTTCGCTCACCGCCAGTTCCGCCAGCAACCGCACGTTCGCGCGCAGCTTGGCCCGCACGTGCTCGAGGCAGCGCGCCCTGAGCGCGAGCGAGGCGTTGACCAGCGCCACGTGCGCCTCGCCCGCGGCGTCGACCGCGGCGTCGAGCGTCGAGAAGATACCGCGCGGCCGGTCGGGTCCGAGGTTCGCGCGCAGCTCGGGATCAGGCAGGGCGGCGAACGTGCCCGAGAGCGCGTGGGCTCCCCCGCCGGCTGAGGCCGGGCCCACGGCCTGGCCGCGATAGCCGCCTTCGGGCGCGCGACTGCCGTAGGCCCGGCCGACGGCGCGGCCTTCCCCCGGCGCCTGGCTGAGCGCGGGCGCGGCGGCCGCCCCCTGGGCGGCGAGCTGGGCGGTCACGCGCTCGACGATCGCGCGCACCTGGTCGGAAGTGAGATCCATGGGACCAAGAGCCTAGCCGCGCCAGCCGGGCCCCGCAAGGGCCACGTCCGTGGGGGTAGAGGCCCGGGTGTGGGACCATGCGCGGGGCACGAGGGAGGGCCGTACACGTGGACACCTACGATCGCGCCGACTGGCATTCGGGCGCAGACAATTTTCCGGCGGATCTCCCGGCGGAGGCGGGAGGGACGCATATCGGCCTGTTCCTGGCGTGGGCGATCCTGCGCGAGCGTATCGGGGACTTCCAGCGGGAGGAATCCGCAGCCGGCTTGCTCGCGGTCCGCCGTCGCGAAAAGACCGGTCGCGACTTTCTGTTCGAGAACTGCGATGGCAAGCTCTGGCCCGACGTCCTGAACGACGAAGGCAACGCGTTTGCCCGCGTCTACTACCAGGACGGCCAGGGCATGATCCGGCCCGACGGCTATCTCGGCGACTACGAGCGCGTGCTCGGCGGCGACCTGCCCGACCTCTACCGGGTCGAGGACACCTGG
>JBKJOC010000354.1:0-8157 GCA_046595725.1 Candidatus Eiseniibacteriota bacterium | reverse complement strand
GGGGATCTCGATCGGCATCGGGCATCCCTGCGACACCGCCGCGTTGCCCTGGCGCGTGGTCCCGGTCTATTGGACGGGCGACCATCCCGATCCGCTCGCGGTGTCGCTCAACGGCCTGCCGCCGGGCGAGCCGGCCACCGGCACATACATCGCGAATCCGGGCGTGAACGGCACGGTCACAGTCGATGTGCGCTACCCGAACGGCGACAATCCGACCGCGCTCTACGAACTCGTCTTCGAGGCCGACACCGACGGCGACGGGCTCTATGAGCGCATCTGCGGCACGCGGATCCGCTCGGAGGCCGACTCGACGGTGGTCACCGACGCACCGGGCGCGCCCACGCGCGACGCGTTGCGCCTGGTCGCGACGCCCAACCCGTTCCGGGGCGGATCGACGATCGCCTTCACGCTTGGCGCGGCGGACGATGTGAGCCTCGCGGTATTCGACCTGAGCGGGCGCATGGTAAGGCGGCTGCAGTCGGGTCGCCTGCCGGCGGGGGCACATCGGATCGCGTGGGATGGCAAGGACGCGCAGGGCCGCGAGGCCGCGACCGGCGTCTACTTCGTCAAGCTGAGGTCGGAGCGGCTGCGGCTGGAGTCGAAGTTGCTCAAGCTCAGGTAGGCTGTAGTGGTTCTGGGGCGCGCACGTACCCCCGAAGCGGATCGTATCTCGGTCCGTGTCGGGGAGAGTGCGGCGCGTTCGGAGGACAAGTTGCAGCAGCAGTTTTCCGTCTAGCATGTGCTTACGGGGCAATGGCTACTGCGCCACTTCTCATTTTGCCAGCCCCGTTTAATCAGCCCGAAATCACCAAACAACCATCAAGGCGGGCCCTCGAGGCGGAAGCAATGGGCAACCGCGGCCACAATGGCTGATAGTGAGGACAGTAGCAATTCCGAAGCAGGGGCCTTAGCATCCGTCGTGCTTCGAGTCAGCAACTATCCGAGGCTGCAGGTGATCGCCCCTCATCGGAGGCACTTATGCGACGCCACCTTAAGTCTCTGCGCCGGCATCTGCATCCGGCCTACGGCATGGCGCTGATCATGGCCATCCTCATCAATCCGAGTTCCGCGCGCGTCGCCATGGCAGTAGCGCCCGTTTACGAAGGCACGTTCACCAGCCCGGGATTGTGCAGCCCTCGGGGAATCGACTTGTCGCCTTCGGGCGAGCTGTACGTGGGCAGCGACTGCCATCTGCAAATGCACATGGAACGATTCTCTTTTGCGGGAAGTCTCGTCGGCACATGGGCATTCCCTGCGCGCTACCTCGGATCCCCGAACGGGGTTGCACTGGATGGCTCGGGCAACGTGTATGTAACCGACTATGATGGCGGCAGTATCCTGAAGTTCACGAGCTCAGGTGCGCTTATCACCAAATGGAGCTCGTTATCGAGTCCGGTTGATCTCGCCGTGGACGGCGCCGGGAACGTGTTCGTTTTGGAGCTCGCCGGCAAGCGAGTGCAGAAATTCACGGCAAGTGGATCGCCCCTGGCGGTGATCGGGAGTGCCGGGTCCGGCCCCGGTCAGTTTCAGGACCCCACCGGTATGGGGCTGGATGCGAGCGGACGCCTCTACGTGGCTGACTTCACCCGCAAACGAATCCTGCGTTTCCTGGCCAATGGAAGCTTCGATATGGAGTTCGCCACCCCCATCGAACCGACGGATGTGGCCGTGGGCCCGGACGGCAACATCTACGTCATCACCTTCGACATCAACAACGATCCCAACCAGGTCCATCAATATTCACCCACCGGCCGGCCCCTCCTTGCGTTCGGGTCGTGGATGGATGGGGCCTTCAGGATACTGATTACGCCCGCCGGTACGATCTTCATCACCGTGCAGCGCTCCAACCTCGTTGCGAGGTTCCAGATCGACACATCCACCAGTGCTATTCCCTTGACCTTCGGTCGTCTCAAAGCTCTGTATCGGTGATATGAAGTGACGTTACGTCTACAGCATTTACGGCCGCCCTCGGGAACGGGGCGGTCGTTTTTGTTTTGGGCTCGAAGGTGCGGACGAGGCAGGTCGCTTCGACGACGATTCACGCTGATATTCGTGGGTTGCCCGGCATGAGCCGGACCGAGCCACATGACCGTGCTCCGTCGAGAGGCCCTGCACTCTAGTTTCGCGAGGTCCGTCGTGCGGACCGGTTCGCATACCGATATCGCGGGCGCTCTGGATCATGCCTGCCTTCATCCGCAGTTCTCCGACTCTCGAACAGTTCAGTTCAGCAAGGTGCCGGCATCGTGGTGCGCATGGCGTTCCACAGGTGCCCTGCAAGCTCGCGCGCGATGGCGATGGTGACGAGGGACGGGTTCTTGCCCTGGTAGGTCATGCGGCGGTGTCGCAAGGTCAGGCGCCGCAGCGCGCGGTCGGCCAGGGCGATGACGTCTGCGGGTTGATCCCGTCGCCGCAGTTGAAGCGCGGGCCCCACCTGCGGCTTGTGACGGTAGTGCCATGCGCCTTCCACCAGAAGCCGCCTGAGATGGCGGTTGCCGGCTCCCGTGATGCCGCCTAGGCGGCGCGAGCCGCCGCTACTGGCCTCGCGTGGGACGAGGCCCAGGTAGGCCGACAGCTGTCGAGCCGAGGGGAAGCGGAAGGGGTCGTGGTGTTCCGCCGCGGGCATTCAAACGTGGCAATGAAGACATTGCGATGAGCGCGCGCGTGCGCGCTCCCCACCCCGGCTGCGCGCACAATGCGAACAGATGCCATGCGGACGGTAGAACCTCGGATGCCCCTGTGCGCGAGGTTGCGGGGCGCGTCCAAGCGCGTTGGGCGGACGTTTCGTAGCAGAAACCGTAGCAGGCGACCCCTGCTGCGTTGAAGGAATTGCCGTAAGTTGTTATGGTGCCGTCGCGAGGCGGCATAGCCAAGTGGCTAAGGCGACGGTCTGCAAAACCGTTATTCCCGGGTTCGACTCCCGGTGCCGCCTCCAAACCCGCTAATGGGCAAGTCCGCTCCAACTCAATAGATCGCTTCTGCATAACGTGGGCCGAGACTCGGATGTCTCGGCCTTCCGTTTTTACAATGGGGCACATTGTTTTCGTGTACGCCTTAGTTTTTGCAGCGAGCGTGAAGCGAACGCACCCCGTCCCTGAGCGAGGTCGTGTACCCCACGGGCCGTGTCGTTGTCCAACTCGCCCGGCAGTCGGTCGAGTTGCGTAGTCGCCCAGTCGTCCGCGTAGTCGCCCCGCATCCTTTAGGCCTCGAGGTCGTCGATCACGAGACCGGCCAGATCAAGCTGCGCCTCAAGGTGACGGACCGTCCGATCACCGATCAGCAAGCGGGGCCGGGCCCGTGGGGTGTGTGGAAGCGCAAGAAGCGAGGTGTGGGGCGCCGCGAGCGGGTGTACACTCCGCGTCCGGTGTTGTCGATGACGAGGCTCGTTCGGGAGGTGACAGCATGATCAGGAGTTCGACGATGCGGATCCTTGGCATCCTCGCAGTGGCAACAGGTCTCTCCTTTGCGGCGAGCGAGGGCCGAGGCGGCGAGATCACGGTCTCGCCGACGGTCGTTGACTTCGGGCTGGTCTCCGTCGCTGGCCCGCCGGCGTTCGGATCCGTCATGATCACGAACACGGGTTCCTCGACGATGGTGAACGGGCTGTCCATGGGTGGATGCTTCGGCTTCGCGGTCGGAGGCCCGTTCCCCATCCTGCTCGGCAACGGACAATCCGTTTTGGTCACTGTCGGCTTCGACCCGATGGCTCGCGGCCCGTTCAACTGCAACGTCACGATCCAGGACTCGGACCCGAACACGGACACGTTCCTGCTCACCGGGGTCGGGACCGCACCCTTCTTGACCGTCGTTCACCCGCCTCTCTCGAATCCCCTGGTCTTCGCTGACCAGCCCTGGGACGGCGGAGTCGCCGAGACGCTCCACGTCGAAATCGAGAATTCCGGGAACGAAGCAATCCAGGAGACGGACTACTTCGCGAGCCTCGGCATTGGGCAGCACTTCTCGGCCGCGAGGCCTGTGTTCCCGATCGTTCCGGGCAGCCGCGCCTTGGTCCTGGTCACCTTCGACCCCGCCAGCGAAGGGGCGAAAAGCGATGCACTCGCGATGGGCCTGCACAACGACCTGCCGAACGAGCCGGACCGAATCGTGAATCTTTCCGGGACGGGGACCACACCGACGACGGGCGTCGATCCGCTCGTCGGTCGCACCGGATTGCGGCTTCTTGGTTCGAACCCGGTGACGAGCGCAACCCGCTTCTCGTTCGACACGAAGGAGCCAGGCCGCGTGACGCTCGCCCTGTTCGACATCACCGGCCGGCTCGTGCGGAGCCTCCACGACGAGATCGTGCAGGCGGGGTCGCACGAGTGGGCGTGGTCGCGGGGGGCGTCGCAAGCAACGCCGTCGGGCGTCTACCTGGTCCGGCTCTCGCTCGCGGGCCGCACGCTGGGAACGAGCCGCGTCGTGGTCCTCAAGGGCTTGCAGTAGATTCCGGCGCCAACCTTGCCGGGACGGTCGAGGAGGCCCAGCGCGGGCTGAATCGCTCATTGACGCTGCTGCCCGAATACCGCGCTACCACGATCAGAGGCCCACGCCCGGAACCTGATGCGGATTGGCCATGGCCTGTATACTGGCGCCATGGCCGATCCAAACCTGCCGAATGATTATCTTTCCGACGACTCCAGGCACTCGAGCCGCGTGCGCACCGCGCTCGAACGCGCCCGGGACGATGCCCGCGCTTTCGAGGCTGATCCAGCAGCCGCGCTGGCCGCGGTGCGCGGGCGCGGTGGGGCGAGCCGTCCCGCACCTTCACTCAAAGTTGCCATGGGCGATCCGCAGGCGCCGCTCGGGCGCATGCTCGAGATCCTCGATCGCCACGACCTGCTCGGGGACGACGGGCGCGTGCACGAGCGCGCGGCCCTGGTCTCGATGGGCGATCACTTCGACTGGGGATCGCCCGACGAGCGCCAGGCGGCGGCGGCGAGCGGCTATGCGCTCCTGGCATGGCTCGCGTCCCACGACGAGGACCACGTCACCATCCTGGTCGGCAATCACGACCTGGCGCGTCTCGGCGAGTTGGCTCCCTTTGACGATCGGACCTTCGCCGAGGCGCGCCTGGAAGCGCATGCGCTGCGCCAGATCCCGCTCGGCAAGCCCGGGCGTTCGGAGCGGCGACATGCGCTCCTCACCCGCTTTCCCTCGCTGCCGTCGGTGGGGGTCGCGGTGCGCGACCTGGCGACGTTCGAGGTCCGCCAGCGTGGGTTGGTCGAGGCGCTCCTGCGCGGCGGACGCATCCGGTCCTCGAAGGCGATGGCGCCCGACCTGCTCCTGATCCATGCGGCGGTCACGCCGGAAGACCTCAAAGGGATCGACTTCGCGGGCGATCCGGCCGACGCGTTCGCGATCGAGCGCGCGCTCCAGGAAGTGTTCACGGGTGAGGCCTCGGTGTGGGACGGCGAGACGCCGTTCTCGCTCGCTCCGCTGTATCGGCCCGGGTCCTACGCCGACGGGGAGTCGCGCGGGATCTTCGTCCAGCGGCCGGCCGACCCGGCGGTGGGGGAACTGCCGCTCTTCGACGGACCACCGCGGCGACGCTTCGATCCGCGGATCCTCACTCCCGGCCTCACCCAGGTGACGGGGCACATCAGGGACCAGAAGTGCCGCGACCTGATGCCGGTGTGGTCGGACGACGACCCGGCCCGGGACGGGCCCTTGCGCCACCTGTGGACCGATGGCCGGCGCATCCGCTACCGGAGAGGACTTCATGAGGGCGGGGCGGGGGCGGTCTTGATCTTCGCGGACGGCGGCATGAACCACGCGCCGCCCGCGGACTATCAGCTGCTCGACCTGGCGACGCGGCGGGCGCTGGCTCCGTAGGTCCTCGGCGCGGCGCAGGAAAAAAACGGCCGGCCGCTCGTTGGAGCGACCGGCCGCTGGGCGACCGCCCACGGTACGCGGTCCATACCCGGGTGTGGCGAACTCTTACTTCTGCTTGGCGGGCCGGCCCCGCTTCCGACCCGGCTTCGGGCCCGGCTTGCGCCCACGCGGCCGTCCCGGGGCACGACCCAGGATGCCTGCGAGGTAGGACTGGACTTCCTGACGGATGACTTCGGGCAACACCCTCTGGATGCCGGCCCGAACTTCGCTTCGGATTGCATCGATGCTGCTGCCGCCGGCCGGCCGTCCTGGCCGTCCCGCGGGTCCTGCCACCGCGCGCTTGCCCCTCACGGGGCCGCGCCAGCGATAGAACGTGAGTTGCGCGATGCCGAAGCGCTTCTGAACCTGGGCTCCCGTGAGATTTTCCTTCACCGCCGTGTTCAGAATGTCCTTCTTCTCAGCCGCCGTGTAGCGACGGCGTCCGGCTTTTTGAGCCACTGAAGATCTCCATGGCGCCAGGGGGGGTGCCAGCGCGCGGCGCCTGGGCGCGCGTCGAACCCATCGATGCCGATCCGAAACAACACGGTGAACGATGATGCATCGACGATCAAACCAAAGTTAACACATCTCTTGTTGCGGCATCATGTTCACTCGGTCCTCGACGGTGCCGGCACGGGACGAGGACGAATGTGTGGTCATTGAAAATGCTTGCGTCACGCAAATATATCGAAGATCCTGCATCGAACCCAGCGGAGGACAAGCCATGACGAGCCGAATCCAGGAT
The DNA here is from genome assembly GCA_046595725.1 of Candidatus Eiseniibacteriota bacterium. Lineage (GTDB taxonomy): Bacteria > Eisenbacteria > RBG-16-71-46 > RBG-16-71-46 > DASYSL01 > JANPEF01. Next base: position 1,544 of record JBKJOC010000354.1, on the reverse strand, counting down.
TTCGAGCAGTGCTGCTGGGACCTGCGCGGAGTGCTGTCGCGATTGGGCCCGGACGAGGTCTGCTGCGAGGGATTGACCCCGCGCCAGTGCCGCGTCCTGCGGGCGATCGGCATCGAGCCGGAACTCAACCTGTCGCTTTTGGCCGGTCGCGAGGGCCTGACCGCGAGCGGGATGAGTCGCCGCGTCGACCCATTGGTTGCCGCGGGCTATCTCGAGCGCAAGTGGGGGGCGGCCGACGACGGGCGCGCGCTCCGGCTCGAACTGACGAAGAAGGGTCGCGAGGCGCTCGCCACGGTGGAGCAGCAGATCTACGGCGGTATCGCGACCTTGTGGCAATCGATGCCCGCGGGGGACCGCGGCAAGGTGCTGGAAGCCCTCAAAGTGCTGGTGCGCGCAGCGCGCAAGGTCGAGCCCGCGAACGCCGTGCGCTCGATCCCGCTGCGCCAGCGCTGAACGAAAGGAGCCGACGAGATGAACGACATCGTGGAGCAGGTGAAGGAGCGCTATGGCGAGGCGGCGCGTCGCGCCGCGCCTGGGGATGGAGCCGCGGAGCAGGCGCGCGCGCTGGGCTACAGCGACGCCGAGCTGGCGCAGGCGGGTGAGGGCAACCTCGGCCTCGGCTGCGGCAATCCGCTGGCACTGGCCCGCATCCAGCCCGGCATGACCGTGCTCGACCTCGGCAGCGGCGCCGGCTTCGACGCCTTTTTGGCGGCGGAGCGGGTGGGCTCAGGCGGCCGCGTCCTCGGCGTCGACATGACCCCCGACATGCTGGAGCTGGCGCGCCGGAACGCCTCGGCCCGCGGCGCGCAGAATGTCGAGTTCCGCGAGGGCCGGATCGAGGCCCTGCCGGTCGAGGACGCGTCGATCGACCTCGTGATCTCCAACTGCGTGATCAACCTGAGCACGGACAAGGCCGCCGTGTTCCGCGAGGTTTTCAGGGTCTTGAAGCCCGGCGGCGCCGTGAGCGTGAGCGACCTGGTGCTGACCGAGGCGCTGCCCGCGTCGGTCCAGCAGAGCATCGAGGCCTACGTGGGATGCGTCGCCGGCGCCTCGCCCGTCGGCGACTATCTGTCCCAGCTCTTCCAGGCCGGCTTCACGGAAGTCGCACTCCCGAAGGTCGTCCAAGCGTCCGCCATGGTGGAGGGCGCCTGCTGCGGCACGGAGGGCGGGTGCTGCGGGAGCGGAACGCTGGCGGCGGACGACGTCGCCGCGGCGTCGCGCGCGCTGGTTTCGGCGACGTTCCACGCGGTCAAGCCCCTGGCCTGAGCCTTTGGGGAAGCGGGTCCGGACGTGCTAAAATGGGCGCGTCCGGCCCGCTGCGTGCGGCGGGCGCCCTCCTCTTCCCCGACCCAAGGATGGCGATGAGCCCGACTTCATCTTCCAACGCCTTCGATTCCCTGCGCGCCCTCCCCACCCCCCGTGGTGATGTCTGGATTCACCGCCTCGACCGCCTCGCCGATGACTTGAAGCTCGACCTGACGCGCCTGCCGATCACGATTCGAATCCTGCTCGAAGCCGCGCTGCGCAACGTCGACGGCTTCCGC